>NZ_QKVN01000024.1:0-65416 GCF_003231195.1 Acinetobacter sp. WCHAc060042 | reverse complement strand
GAGTTGAGTAGCGATTATGCTAAAAAGCGTGGTGCACCTAAGCGATTAAGACGTATAGAATTTTATGATGAAAAAAAGAAAAGAACGTTTGAGTTTTTAAGTAATAACTTTCATTTAGCTGCATCTACCATTGCTGCAATTTATAAAGATCGAAGGAAGCTCTTAAAGGCACTATTTCTTCCTGATAAGAAGTGGAATAAACAAGAAGAACCTCAGTTGAGGTTCTTCTTGTGATATTTATGGGACAGCAGTGCCTCAAAGGTCGCCTTTTTACATCTAAATGACTTAATTATCTGAAATTAAAGCCACTTGCTGAATGTAATTAAACAACTTTAAACGTGAAGCTTTAAGTTGTTCTTCATCCGCCTGTTGTTTCATATCACGGTGAATACGCAAAACATGTTGGCGAATGGTATGACGCTCAGCTGCATTATAGGTTTTGGAAAACTCATTAATCACAGGGTCACCATCTTTGATCATACGATCAACCCAACGTAGCAATTGAGCGGTTTTTTTCGCGCCTTGTTGCGGTGTCAAATAAGACAAAATCACTGTTTCGTCTTCATTACGCAGCAACTTGCCGATGCGTAAAAATTGGCGACGACGAGCTTCATTTGATGTAATCAGTTTCACATCCAAAAGTGCTTCAATCAAACGCTCTTCAACAGGTAAGTTTTGAATTTGTTTAGTGTTCAACTCTGCCAGTTGCGCACCCAAAGATGCCATACGTTGTACGGCTTTTTTCTGTTCGGTTTTACTTGCACGTCCTTCTAAAGATTCAAAGTCTTCTTCAGTAAAACTATGCGGTCGACGTGCCACGATTAATCTGCCTCGTAAAATTTTGCTGCAAAAAGTGCCTGAATTTCAGATAAAGCTTGTTCTTCATCTGCACCATCAAGCACTAAGCGTAAAGTGGTGCCCTTCCCTGCGCCTAGCATCAGAAGGGACATAATATTTTTGGCATCCACCAATTTGTCTGCTTTCCCAATTTGGATAGAAGAACGGAATTTTGTGGTCACTTCAATGAGCTTGCCAGATGCACGCGCATGTAACCCTAGTTTATTAATTACGTCAACAGTTGTGTCAATCATGACCAGTGCTTCATTTCTCGATGGAGGACCTGAACAGACCATTTTGCCTCAAGAGCTTTTTTTAGTCTATCCACAATATATACAGAACGATGCTGCCCGCCCGTACAACCAATAGACACAGTCATATAATGACGATGCCCCTCAGCAAAAGCAGGTAACCATTTATCTAAAAACTTATAAATATCTTGGAACATTTCATGCGTTTGCCCACTTTGCTCCAAAAACTGTTGCACGGATGCGTCTAGCCCAGAGTGCTTACGCAGTTCCAAATCCCAGTGTGGATTAGGTAAATGGCGTACATCAAAAACATAGTCTGCATCCAGTGGAATACCATGTTTAAAGCCAAAAGACTGTAAAATCAGGATCAGATTATCTGACTGTCCTAACTTTGAGAGTAAGGTGTGCTTTAAATCGTGCACACTTTTATCGGTGGTATCAATATGCACGGTAGAGCGCAAGTTAATCGGCAATAAAAGTGTTTTCTCTTCCTGAATACACTGATTCAGGCTTTGAAAGCGCGTTGCTAATGGATGTGGACGACGTGAAGCACTAAAACGTGCAATCAACTCTTGGTCACGGGTGGTCAAATAAATAATATCGACCGTGCCATGTCTTTGCAATTGTTCAAACACCAAGTCAAACTCTTGCAAATCTGCACGGGTACTGCGGACATCCACACCCAAGGCTAATTGTTCAAGATTATTTTCTCGATCCAGTTTCGCCACGATTTCAGGAAGTAAAGCCAAAGGCAAATTATCAATACAGTAATAACCTAGATCTTCCAATACTTGTAATGCAGAGGATTTACCTGAACCAGACTGTCCTGTAACAATTAAAATGCGCTTCATCTTAATCCTTTATCATCAAACCCGAACTAAATGTGTTTCACTTTCAAGTTATCAATTAAACGTGTTACACCAAGCTTTGCCGCAACAAACAACACTACATCTTGATCAAACGCATCTACTTTTTGTAAAGCTGGGGTACGTGCTTCCACATAATCCACAACAAAACCCGCTTGTGTCAATGTCGCCTTTATATTTGTTAACACATCAGCTAAAGCGATACCCGTTTGTAGTGATTGCTCCGCTGCTTTTAAGCTTTGATAAATGCTTGGTGCTTTTTGGCGATTTTCTTCACTTAAGTATCCATTACGTGAACTCAAAGCCAAGCCATCTTCTGCTCGTGCAATCGGAACGCCAATCACTTCAAGTGGCATATTTAGATCACGGACAAACTGACGAATCACCGCCAGCTGTTGGTAGTCTTTTTCACCAAAGAAGGCAAAATTTGGTTGCACAATATTGAACAGTTTTGTCACCACCACCGCCACACCATCAAAATGTCCTGGGCGTTGTAAACCACACAAATCATTGGTGATATTAGATACAGTAATATTGGTCAAACGTGGATTTTTACCATACATTTGTTCAACCGATGGTGCAAAAACGATGTCACACCCTACATCAGCCAACAAACGCTGATCTTGCTCTAAGGTACGTGGATAGCTATCAAAATCTTCATTTGGACCAAATTGAATCGGGTTCACAAAAATACTGACCACAACCACATCACAAAGCTTTTTGGCTTCACGTACAAGGTTTAAATGCCCTTGGTGCAAGTTCCCCATGGTCGGTACGAAACCAATACTCTTTCGAGCCGTTCGCGCAGGGTTCAATGATGCTGAGAGGCCTTGGATCGTGGTTTCAGTTTTCATGTTTTACAGCTCGACTTGAAATGTTTGTTCTTTAGCTGGGAATGAACGATCTAGTACTGCTGTATGGTATGCCTTGAATGCATCCAAAATCGCAGTTTCCCCTGCTTGTTCTTTCATAAAGTTACGTACAAATTTTGCAACACGACCAAAAGTCAGTCCAAGCATATCTTGTACCACCAAGACTTGACCATCGGTATCCACACCTGCGCCAATGCCAATAACGGGTACATGCGGGAACAACTCACTAATTTCTTTACCGAGCTGTGCAGGCACACATTCCAATAACAACATTGCCGCACCCGCATCCACAACCGCCTGACAGTCGGCAATCAACTGGTCTGCGGCTTCACGTGTGCGCGCTTGTAATTTATAACCGCCTAGCACATGAACAGACTGTGGGGTTAAGCCCAAGTGTACACATACAGGAATACCATTTCGTGTCAAAACCTGAACTGTTTCAGCAAGCCATGCACCGCCTTCGACTTTGACCATTTGCGCACCTGCCTGCATTACGACTTTTGAGCTTTGCAGAGCATCATTTAAAGTGGCATAGCTCATAAAGGGCAAGTCTGTCAAAATGAAAGCATGTTGATTACCACGACATACTGCTGCTGTATGGTAAGCCATATCCTCAACCGTAACAGGCAAAGTGGAATCACGACCTTGAATGGCCATCCCTAGAGAATCTCCAATTAAAATAGTATCAATTTCAGCTAGTTGCATTGCTTTTGCCATACTTGCATCATAGCAAGTTAGGCAGGAAAATTTGCGACCTTCTGCTTTAAATTTTCTTAAGTCATTTAAACTAATCATCAAACTATTCCTTTTCAACATTTTGAGCATTGCTCAATTCAATCGCTGCCCAATTACCTGCATCAAGCACACTTAATGTCGCTTGTTGTACAACAGGCAACTGCTTCAACGCAATACCATCAATGTGTAAATCAGGATCTAAATCCAACAGTGGGATAAGCACAAAATCACGCTCCATTACCCCTACATGTGGCACAGTTAAACGTTCATGCTGAATTTTTTCTTCGGCATAGAGCAGTAAATCTAAATCTAAAGTGCGTTCACCCCAATGGCGTAAACGTACACGTCCTGACTCTTGTTCAAAACGTTGTAGCTCATCCAGCAACGCCAAAGGTGCTAAATCTGTACTGAGTTGTAATACGGCGTTTAAATAGTTGGGCTGATCTTGTGGTCCCATCGGTGGACTTTGATATAACTTGGAGATCTTCACGTCCCCGAGACTGGCCAACTTATGCACTGCTTCAGTTAAAATCAATTTAGAGTCGCCTAAATTGCTCCCTAAACCGATGTACGTAATGATGCTCATTGTGTTGGCCCAAAAATGACGCTGCTCAAGTCACGCTTCACACGCTTGCGTTTTAAAATTGGATGATCTAAACCTATTTCCGCAGAGCCAGTTGTAGTCACCGCGCCCACTTGAGATCGAACTTCAGACTGCTGTTTGGTCTTACGCGTGCGACGACTGCGTGGTTCTTGTTCTTTTACCAGAGGCTCTATTTCATGGCTTACTGTTTTAGCAACAGCAGCTTCTTCAGCACTTGCTTTGCCACTGCGACGTGCTTTTGCACGTTGGCGATTATATTGACTAATGGCACGTTCTTTTTCATCGGTGCTCATTAATTGATATGCATCCCACCATTGCCCCATACCTTGCGTACTATCATCACCCGATTTTTCACGCAGCAATAAAAAGTCAAAGCCTGCACGGAAACGTGCATGGGTTGATAATGCTTGAATTTGCTGTGCTTTCGGGTTAAGTAAACGCGTTTGCATTTCCCACACTTCACGAATAAACGTTTCAGCAAAGCGCGGAATAATCGTCCGAGTGGCTTGGCGTTTTAATACATCAAGTCCCGCTTGTGCACGAGCTTCAGCAGCAACCACACCTTTACTGCTATAAAACTCACAACGCTCTAGGAACGGTTTCCAGAGCAACACCGCATAGAAAAAGGCAGGGTTAATGGTTTTGCCGACTTGAATACGCTGATCCGTATTTTTAGCCGCACGCTCAATAAATGGGCTGATATTCGGCTGAATGTCCGCAAATAGTTGTTTCCAAATTCCGAAGTCAATCAGCATTGGCAATACACGATTCAGATGACCCATTGTAAACAGCTTCTGAGATTCATCATACAGGCGGTGCGGAGAAACATCGCGAAGCAACTGCGTCATTTCCAAGGTAAAAACGTCAAGAATTTGCTGATCGATTGAGAAACCTAATTTTGCAGCAAAACGTAAAGTCCGCAGCATTCGCACAGGGTCTTCTTCAAAACGCGTTTGCGCATCACCCAATAGACGTAATGTTTTATCTTTAATATCGTCTACGGCATGACAAAAATCCAATACAATGCCCTTGCGTGGCTGATAGTACATTGCATTAATTGAAAAATCACGACGCGCAAAGTCTTGCTCAATCGTTCCCCAATTGTTATCACGCAAAATCATGCCTTGCGCTGAGGTGACTTCTTTCTTCGGCGGTGCACGGAAAGTTGCAACTTCAACCAACTCACGACCTGAATAGACATGAGCCAACTCAAAACGGCGCCCGATAATACGGCAACGTCGTCCGAAAACTTCTTTTACCTGTGACGGTGTTGCATTGGTCACTGCATCAAAATCTTTAGGATTTAGGCCAAGCATCATGTCGCGGACACCGCCTCCGACGATATAAGCCTCATAGCCAGCCTTAGTTAATGCATCGATCACATCTAAAATGTAAGAAGGTAATTGAGCGGTTGATAAACCACATTTTGACGCGCGCAAAGTTTGCAAAAGCCGCTGTCTCCTACGCCTAAACGTAAAATTCTAAGATGACGCTAATGATATCTCTAACACAATCAAAGGGCAATTTGATTCTCGAAAGCAAAACAGAATTCTGAGCAATTCATGAAAAAAAGTATTCCATTTGACTATAAACTCAAACGTGCTTTATTTTTCAGAAAAATGGCAGGCCCAATCCCTGTCACCTGCTGTAATTCATCTATGGATTTGAATGCACCCTGTTTTTGTCGATAGGCCACAATTGCTTGGGCTTTCTTTAGACCTACACCCTGAAGCTGTTGTAACTGTTCAACACTGGCTTGGTTTAAACTAATTTTATCCGCATCAGTTACAGACTGAGGTTGAACTGGAGACACAGCACGTTTCACGCTCTTGGGCACTTGAATACGATCATCCCACGCTTGCTGTTCAGCTTTCCAGTTCAGGTAGTTCTGATCAAAAGACTGTGCATAACTGGTCGGCGCCCAAGCCAATAAACTCAGTAATAGCAAAGCAATGATCAACAAACTTACTTTTATTTTTATCAATTCAAACCACCATTTTTATTATTTCAATTGTAATTTGGCTTGCTCCCACAGATGATCCATTTCAGCTAAAGACATGTGCTCAATATTTTTGTTTTGTTGCAAAGCTTGATCTTCAATGAAAGCAAAACGAGTCCGAAATTTATGAATCGTACTCAAAAGCGATATTTCGCTTGAGACGCTCAGTTTACGTCCAACATTGATCATTGAAAATAAACAATCGCCAAATTCATCTGCTATTTCATCGGAATTTTGCTGCTGAACCGCATGTTTCAATTCAGCTAATTCTTCTTCAAGCTTGGCATAAGCACCTGCCACATCAGGAAAGTCAAAACCGATCTGTGCTACATTTTTTTGAATCTGTTCCGCCTGCTGTAAGGCAGGCCCGTGTTTGATACTGTCAAGTCTAGACTGTGCCTTACCTTGCTTTTCCTGTTGTTTAATTTGCTTCCAAAGTTCGCCCACCTCTTCAGCAGACAACGCCGAAAACTGCTGTGCTTGAAAAACATGGGGATGACGACGAATCAACTTTTCGGTGATGGCATGCACCACATCTTGAAAATTAAAAGCCCCTTGCTCAGCATACATCTGCGACTGGAACACCACCTGTAGCAGTAAATCTCCTAACTCATCACGCACCTCATCAGCCTCACCTGAACGCACGGCATCTTCAACTTCATAAGCTTCTTCAATGGCATAGCGGGTTAAACTTTCTGGGGTTTGCTGTTGATCCCATGGACATTTTTCACGTAACTCACGCATCACGTTCAGCAATTGTTCCATGTTTATCTCTCTTCAAAAATCATATTGATAATAATTACATTATGACGGCATACATTTGTTATGCTCAATCCAATCACAACAATAACATTAAGAAAAAGAGCAACAAGGAGCAGTTTCAATGCGCAGTATTTTGATTAGTGGTGCAGCTCAAGGGATTGGTGCAGCCATCGCCCGCTTATTTTATACACATCATTACAAAGTAGGGATTTATGACATCAATAGCGCTCAAGCCGAACAGCTGGCAGCTAGCCTCGGCCCAAATGCCAAAGCAGGACAGCTCGATGTTTCCAACTATCAAGACTGGCAAACTGCTTTAGCCGAGTTTGTCACATGGGCAGGCGAGCTCAATGTCTTGGTCAATAATGCAGGAATTCTATTCTCAGGGCCTTTTGAACAAACAGAGATCGGCGCACATCACAAAACCATGTCGATTAATATCAATGGCGTACTGAATGGCTGCCACGCTGCATTGCCCTATCTCAAACAAGCAAATTTTGCTCGCGTCATCAACCTTTCATCGGCTTCAGCCATCTATGGTCAAGCTGATTTGGTCTCGTACTCTGCCAGTAAGTTCGCAGTACGCGGTATCACCGAAGGCTTAGATACCGAATGGCAAAAATATGGCATTCGCGTGCTCGATGTCATGCCACTATTTGTACAAACTGCTATGGTGCAGGATATGCAGGCGAAGAGTATTCAAAACATGGGAGTACACTTAACTGCGGAAGATGTAGCACAACACGTTTTTCAACGCGCGGTTGAAAAAGATACGGCTTTAACTCCAACCCATCAAGCCGTGGGCGCTAAAGCCAAGCTTTTATTTCAACTGAGTAAAATCAGTCCCCAATGTCTGAATCGCCTGACCAACTTATATCTTTCTAAATAAAAAAAGAGCCTGCAATTGCAGGCTCTTTTTTTCAATTCGCTTAGTTACCTTGCACCAAACGACGCGCACTAATGATGCCTGGTTGTTGCTCTAACCGCGCCAACAGTTTTGATAGTTGCGATAAGCCTTTGACCTCAATCAACAATTTCATATTGGCAATACCATCTGCTTCAGAAATCGTATTAACCTGACGAATATTGATTTGGTCAGAAAAAATCACTTGGGTCAAATCTTTGAGCAAACCACGGCGATCATAAGCTTCCACCACAATTTGCACACTCTGACCACGTGTTGGCTGCATTTCCCAATCGGCTTCTACTGCACGTTCAGGTTCATTTTGAATCATGCGCAAGTAATCTGGACATGCAATTTTATGAATGCTCACCCCACGATTCAAGGTGATATAACCTGCAATCGACTCGCCATGCACAGGCTGACAGCATTGAGCTACATGCAACTCAACGTTATCCAAACCATCAATCAGAATGCCATGTGCTGACAAAGTATGGCTAGCACGTGGGTTCAAGGTCGGCTTCAGCACCAGCTCAGGTTCATCCTGATCCAAATGCATATGACGATTCACCTGATTAATCAGCGCATGTAGACTAATATCACCATTCACCAGTGCAATCAGGATGTCTTCACCCGCTTTGACATTGAAATGATTGCAGTAATCATTTAAATCAATACTTTTCGGATGAATCGCTAAACGTGAAAGCTCTTTATTGAGTAGCTCACGGCCTACTTCCAAGTTTTTACTACGATCTTGTTGGCGGAACCAATGACGCAACTTGTCACGCGCACGTGCCGTCTTGATATAACCTAAAGAGTTCACCAACCAATCGCGGTTTGGCTCACGGTCTTTCTTGGTTAAAATCTCAACTTGCTCGCCCGTTTTTAAGGTATAAGTCAGCGGAACATAGCGCTGATTCACCCGTGCGGCATAGCATTTGTTACCAACTTGGGTGTGTACATGATAAGCAAAGTCGAGTACGGTCGAACCACGTGGAAGTTCTTTGATATCACCATCACGACTAAAGACGTAAATCTTCTCAAAATCTTCAAAATCCTGAATTTGTTCAAAATTTTCAGAATCATCATCTGACTTATGTACATTGGCATCATTCCGTTCTTGATAATGCTCAAGCACTGCACGCAATGAATGTAAACGGTGGTTAAAAGAGCGGTCAGTATTCTTGCCGCCTTCTTTATAATTAAAGTGTGAACATACCCCTAGCTCAGCTTCTTCATGCATATTTTTGGTACGAATTTGTACTTCAAGTGATTTATTTTCCGCAATCACAGCGGTATGCAATGAACGATAACCATTGGCTTTCGGGTTGGTAATATAATCGTCAAATTGATGCGGAATATGACGCCAAATTTGATGTACGATCCCCAAAGAGTGATAACATTCAGGGACGGTCTTCACCAAAACCCTGACGGCACGTATGTCATAGAGCTGATCGAAACTCAGGTTCTTACTTTTCATTTTTCGATAAATCGAATAAATGTGTTTCACCCGACCACTGATTTCAGCCTCTATACCATGTTCAGCCAAAGCTTCACGCAACTTATCTATGACAAACTGGATATACTGCTCACGCTCCAGTCGCTTCTCATTCAGTAGCGTCGCAATTTCTTTATAACGATCAGGTGCTAAATAGCGAAAGGCCAGATCTTCAAGTTCCCACTTTAACTGCGCAATCCCTAAACGGTGTGCTAGTGGTGAGTAAATGGTTAAGATCTCGCGTGCTACACGCTCTTGACGTTCTTTAGAAGAAGTCGCCAATTCACGCAGTGCATAGGTTCGCTCTGCCAGTTTGATCAATACAACACGTACGTCTTCGGTCACAGAAATCAACATTTTATAAATGCCGTTTAAGTGCTCGCGCTGGTTGTTATTAAAATGATCTTCGAGGCGTTTATTCTGCTCGATGAGGTCAGACAACTTCCCCATGGACAAAGTGCCTTTGACCAAGGCATGTACTTGTTCACCAAAGTGCTCTTGCACTTCCGCCAAAGGAATGACCCCTTCACGTACACCACGATAGAGCATCGCAGCAGCTAAAGTATCTTCATCGACATGCAAATGGGCCAGAATATCCGCCATCTCAATACCTGTATAAAAGATATTGGAACGGTGGTTTACTGTGGTTTCTAACTCTTTTTGTAAAGTCAAATTGGCAACTTCTTCGAGTTGCTCAAGCTTCGCATCATCTAATATGCTTCGAACACGATCTAACCATTCAGCCAAATCATGTTGAGCTTGTTCGGCATGCTCTACAGTCGCCTCCTGAGACAACTCATTAAGTCGCCCAGGTAGTTGCTCACGTACTGTGACCATACCCATCTCCTACATTTTTACGCTTCATATTCTTTAATCGTTTATCTCATTATCTTTTTCAAACAATGCTATCGACTCAACATGACCAGTGTGCGTAAACATGTCCATCACACCAGCTTTAACCAACCGATAACCCTGCTGTACCAACAGCCCCGCATCCCTTGCGAGTGTCGCTGGATTACACGACACGTAAACGATTCTTTTTGCACCAAAGTTAGGCATATAATGCATTATTTCCTCTGCGCCTGCACGTGGAGGATCTATCAATAATGCATCAAATCCTTGATTTGCCCAAGAATGATGCGAAAAATCTTTTGTTAAATCTTGTGAAAAGAACTTCAACTGACTCAATGCATTGTACTTTGCATTTTCCGCACCACGCTGAACCATCTCCTCACTACCTTCAACCGCAATCACCTCTCCCATCGCACCAACACATCGAGCCAAAGGCAAAGAGAAATTACCTAAACCACAGAACAAATCAAGCACACGCTCTCCTTGTTGTAATTCTAGCAAGTCACATGCCAATTTCACCATTTGTGGGTTGATGGTTGAGTTGACTTGAGTAAAGTCCTGAGGGTTAAAACCAAATTCCACATCAAAATCAGTTAAACGATAATGTAAACGCATCGCTGCATGTTGATCATCGACACGCTTTAAACTTTCTGGGCCCTCAGCCTGTAAATACAACTGCCACCCTTTGTCTAACGCAAATTGTTTTAATCGGTTGACATCCTCTGGGTTTAATTTTTCAGTATGTCGTACCGTAAGGGCAATATCACTATCCCCCATCGCTAATTCTATATGACCAATCGCGGCTTTGGCTGTTAGACTTTGGAGTAACTGCTTCAGTCGCGTGATCGAACCAAACGCTTGATCTAAGACCAAACAGCGGTCAATTGAAGTCAGTTTATTGGTTTGGCGCTCGCGAAAACCGACCACCAACTTATCTTTATTGGGAATATAGCGCACCCCAATGCGTGCTTTACGGCGGTAGTCTTCACGTAAAGAGCGCAAAGGTGGCAACCATTCTTCAGGTTGAATACCTGCAAAATGCTGCAAATGCGATTGCAGTACATTTTGCTTTAAACGAATTTGCTCATCGGGATGAATGTGCTGCATATTACAGCCACCACAGCTTTTAAAATGCAGACACTTTGGCTCGACACGAAAAGCAGAAGCTTCACTGAGGAGTTGAACAGCATCGGCTTCCTCTAAACGCTTTACCGCATGAGTAATCTGCGCTTTCACCGTTTCCCCAGGCAGAGCATAGCTAATAAAGACTTTTTTGCCATGCTTTTCTACAGGATGATCAGGATGTGAACCATAGTGTGCTATACCACGCCCTTCATGCGAAAGAGACTCAACCTGAAAGATATAACTCGGCTGTTGAGTGGGACGAGGTTTGGCTCTATGTTTCATGTGTACCTAAATATGGGAAGAAGAAAAATCAGCAGCGGTAAAAGCTGTATGTTGCGAGGTCTCACGCCACACCGTTAAGAAATCTTGATGCTGTGGCTGGGTTTGTAAAAACTGAATGGTTTGGTGAACCAAATGACGATGGTCTTGCGTCAACAACTGCCCTTTGAGCAAGAGCCAACGTAAATACACCAGCCATGTATTCAGCACATCACCTTCACAATAACTAGTGAGTTTAAGCCATTCCTGCGCCCGAACATATTCAGGCACATGATAAGCCCCATCGCCTCGTTTGCCGGGATAACCCAACAAATGTGCAACATCATCCAGTTTTTGGAAATGACGTCCATTAAACATTGCCATCACATCCATAAGGTCGATGTGGCGCTGATGATAACGGTTCTGATAGTTATTATAGCGCTTTTGTGTGTCAATTTCGCCTTGATCGAACAAAGCAGGTGCAGTTAAACCATGATACATGGCACGAAGCATGATCACTGGTAAGTCGAACTGCGCACCATTCCAGCTCACTAAAGTTGGTAAGCGCTTATCAAATATAGATAAAAACTTACTCAGAATTTCTGCTTCAGAGTATTGTTCGCGACTAAAAGAAAAGAGTTTCATCTGGCCTTGATCATCCAACCACAAGCCTGAAATACACACAATTTCATGCAAAGCCAAACGTTGAAAATCCATGCCTGACTCTTGGCGACGCAATTTGGTCAGTGCAGCCTCCAAATCAGCCTCAGGCAAATCCAAACCATATAAATGCGCCCCAGATCTCAAATCAGTCATGGTTTCAATATCAAAGGTGAGCACAGGTAGGCGCATATATCAGACTCTATTTTCGTTTTATTCAGGATCAACCACAGAGAAAAGTCCCGTCGATAAATAACGGTCACCACGGTCACAAATAATGCATGCAATGATAGCACCAGGGTTTTCTTCAGCAATTTTAATTGATGCCCACACCGCACCACCTGAAGAAGTTCCTGCGCTAATACCTTCTTTTTGTGCCAATTTACGCATGGTTTTTTCTGCGTCAATTTGCGGAATATCAATAATCTGATCAATCCGACTGCGGTCAAAAATCGTCGGCAAATATTCTTCAGGCCAACGGCGAATCCCCGCAATACTTGAACCATCCGATGGCTGTAAGCCAATAATTTGAATCTCAGGGTTCATCTCTTTGAGGTATTTCGATACGCCCATAATGGTACCTGTCGTGCCCATTGAACTGACAAAGTGAGTAATTTTCCCACCTGTTTGCTGCCAGATTTCAGGCCCTGTCGTTAAATAATGCGCTTCAACATTGTCAGGATTACCAAACTGGTTGAGTACAAGCCCTTTGCCTTCCTCTTGCATTTGCAACGCTAAATCACGTGCACCTTCCATGCCCTGCTCTTTCGTCACTTCAATCAGCTCAGCGCCATAAGCACGCATTGCATCTTTACGCTCTTGGCTCATGTTATTTGGCATAATCAGTTTCATTTGATAGCCACGCATCGCGGCAACCATCGCCAGTGCAATGCCTGTATTTCCACTGGTCGCTTCAATCAAGGTATCGCCTGGCTGAATTTGCCCACGCTTTTCCGCTTGCATAATCATGTTATATGCGGGACGGTCTTTAACAGAACCTGCAGGGTTGTTGCCTTCTAACTTTGCCAATACTGTTGCTTGAGTATGACGAGCCAAACGCTGTAAACGCACTAGTGGAGTTTTTCCAACATAGTGATCTAACAAAAATTCGTCTGCTTGAAAATCAGTGGATGTAGTACTCATTGTTTGCACCTTGATCGAGGTGCGCCTATTGTATGGAAAAATGCCTGCCCCTGCACCCATTTAGCGTGCTTTTTCGTGAAAGTGATTAAAGCACCGTCGATTTTTTATAAAGCATGCTACACTTCAAAGCATAGGGAATAAATCGCTTGCATCATGTCAAATATCAATAAAAAGTTATTTAATCGTCTGCACTTAAATCATGCTTATGGACAGCTCATTGCCCTTATTTTCGTGCCGATTATGATTTTGGCATGTGTCGGTGCATTGTTGGTGATTACCGAAACTTCAAATGCAGCCAAAGCTCAGCAACGCCAAATGGCGATTGCAATTTTAACGCGCTATCAACTCGATGCCGAAGCAGCCATTAATTTATTGAATGCTTCGCCTTGGCAATATGAAAATGCACGTTATCTCATGCAAAAAATGCTGGATGAAAAGCATCTGATCCGTGCCGCAATTATTGATGACAAAGGCAATAATAAACTCAGCATTGGTTATCAAGATCAGGCGCCATGGCCTGCGCTGAAAAAAGGCACCGATTTTTTTGGCCCCTTGTCTTTTAACGGCAATACGGTCTATGGTCTTCCCATCAACCAATTTGCTGGCTCACCTGCTCAGTTAGTGATTGAAGTTGACAATCAACCCTTACAAATTGCACGTTATCGTGTGTTGATTGTGTTGATTGCGACAGGCTTGTTAACACTCTTATTGCTTTTATTGTGTTTGAATTTTTACTCGCGTCGTTGGATCGCGCCCATGTATGAAATTCGCATGCAGTTACAACGTTTAAATGCCGACACCCTTGATCAACACATGATCATCAACAGTACGGGTGAATTACGTTTATTGCAGCGCGATATTGCCAATGTGGTGAAACGCTTACACTTTAGTTTTTTAGAACTAAAGGAACACACTGAGCAGACAGAAGACGATTTGCGCCGAACTCTTGACACATTAGAAGTGCAAAACATTACCTATCGCCAAGCACGTGACCAAGCCATTTCAGCAAGTCAGTCTAAATCTGTTTTCCTAGCCAACATTAGCCACGAACTGCGCACCCCACTAAATAGTATTGACGGTTTTATCCATTTGCTGTTGCGTCAAGACAACTTGAGCAACGACCAAAACCTATATTTACAAACCATTCGCAAGTCTTCTGCACACTTACTAGCACTGATTAATGATGTATTAGATTTTTCAAAAATTGATGCAGGTAAGCTAGAACTCGATACGGCCACTTTTGACCTTGAAGAAGCCATTTTTGATGTAATGGATATGCTATCCCCACTCGCAGCACAAAAGCATATCGACATGGCTTTTTACTATGCAGACAATGTGCCGAAGCATGTGGTCGGCGATACCTTACGTTTTAAACAAATTTTGACCAACCTAATTTCCAATGCCATTAAGTTCACCCCTGATGGTGAAATTATTGTGCGCGCAAGACTTGAACAAGATGATATTGGACAGTGTTTATTACATTTTAGTGTACAAGACAGTGGTATTGGTTTGAGTGGTACCGACCGTAAGAAATTATTTGAATCCTTCTCCCAAGGCGATGCATCTGTCACTCGCCAGTTTGGAGGGACAGGATTGGGCTTAGCGATTTCTAAACAACTCGTGCACCTGATGCAAGGCCAAATTGGCTTTGAAGACAACCAAGAACGTGCTCCAACAGAAAAAGGCTCCACTTTTTGGTTTACAGCCATGTTTATGGTCAATGAGGAAGATGAATTCATCGAACATCCTCAATTTAGCAATATTCAAGTCGTATCTTATTTAGCGCATCCTGCAACTGCCAATATTTTACGCCACTATCTAGAAGACTATGATGTCAAACACATTGAATCCAGCTCAATTTTGGATTTGTTTAGCCATCTGAATAAACTGCCTCTAGATGTCGAAAACACCTGGCTGATTGTAGATCATAGCGGAGATACTGAGGCCTTATTGAAAGAAATCCGTCAACGCTATAATGGTAATCTTGCAGTTTACGGCTATCAAATGTCACTTGATCTAAACATGTTGAATGACTACCGCGCACGGCCTTTATACCAACCACTCAGCCGCAGTGCCTTGATTCAACTACTCAGCAATCAACCCTTGTTTGAAGATAACGAAATGGAGTCTTTCAATGGTCAAGGTTTACATATTTTGGCAGTCGATGATCACTTACCTAACCTCATTGTACTTGAAGCATTATTGGGTGAATTGAATGTCACTACCACCAAGGCCTTGAGTGGGCAACAGGCTTTAGAAATTTTACAAGAACACTTTGAACAGGACAGCAAGCCTTTCGATTTGATCTTTATGGATATTCAAATGCCTGTCATGTCAGGTGTAGATACTACACGCGCTATTCGCGCCTTAGAGTCAAATCTAGAAAATAATAAACGCTTACCGATTATCGCACTAACTGCACATGCTTTAGCTGATGAAAAGCAAAAACTCCTGCAAGTCGGTATGGATGACTATGTCACTAAACCAATTCAAATTGATCAAATTATCCAAATTTTGACTCACTGGACTACAGAACGTTTCAACAAAACCTCCGCGGTTGAAAAAGCCATCATGATTGAGGCGCTGGATCCAAAAGTACTGGACTGGCAACAAAGCTTACAATTGGCAGCAAACAAAGAAGATCTTGCTGTTGATCTGCTACGCATGTTGATGGATAGTTTCGACACGGAACTAAATGAAATGAAACAGTTGATAGAAATGGAAGACTTTCCGCAACTTGAACACGTTCTACACCGCCTATACGGGGCAACACGCTATGTCGGTGTACCGAACTTGCAAGAAGCAACCGGCACATTTGAGCAGTTTGTTTCGACCTTGCGTAAAGAGCGACGTAAAGCCGATGAACAGTTCATTCAAGAAACCATAAAACGTTTTAATGAGCTCAAAGTTGTCATTGAGCAAGTGCAACATGCTGCACAACAAATTTTAATCAAACATAATTCTTAAAAACGGTCGAAACACGACTAAAGTCAGTACTGTCTATCTTTTGATATGACTGCACTGTCATGTATCCTAACAAGGTGCATGTTATGCTCCATGCAAGCAAAAAATAAGAGTTTTCATCATGGCTTTACTTCGCATTGAAAAAAATAATGGCATCGCGACTGTTTCACTCAACCGACCAGACAAGCGTAATGCCATGAGCTTCGCTTTATTGCGCGAACTGGTGCAAACCGCTGAAAAAATCAAAAAAGATCGGAGCATTCGCTGTGTAATTCTGACTGGTGAAGCGCAAGTATTTAGTGCTGGTATTGACCTTGCTGATTTAAACAATCCCAAAAATCGCGCCTATGCCGCATGGGAACTGATTAAACCTGGGCAAAGTCTATTTCAAAAAGCGTTTCTTATTTGGCAAGAACTGCCTGTTCCTGTGATCGCAGCAATTGAAGGATTTTGTTTTGGTGCAGGCATGCAATTGGCTTTGGCTGCTGACATTCGTGTCGCGCACCCTGCAACTAAAATGTCGATTATGGAAAGTCGTTGGGGACTTGTGCCAGATATGGGGCTTACTCGCTCTTTAAAAGGCTTAGTGGGACTTGATCTTGCGAAAGAACTCACGCTTACAGCACGTATTTTTGATGCTCAATATGCCAAAGAAGTCGGTTTAGTCACACACTTAGATGAATCCCCTCTTGCAAAAGCACAGTCTATTGCAGAAGAAATGCTACAGCGTTCACCTGATGCGCTCATGGCCTCTAAATACGTACTTGATGCCATGCAACATGAACCAAAAAAATCTTTGCGCATGGAAAAAATTTGGCAACTCAAATTACTGTTAGGTAAAAACAGCCAAATCGCGCGCAGAAAAGACAAACAACCCGATGTCCAATTTGTACCACGCCAGTACAAATAACAGCATTTAACCGCATTCAGTTTAGAAGAGAGTCCCATGAGTTTCGATCGACACACTAAAATTGCATTTCTTGGTATGGGACTCATGGGAAGCCGAATGGCGACCCGATTAATTCAAGCAGGTTTCGAAGTCGCGGTCTGGAACCGCACTCCAAATGCCAAGGATGCACTCATTGATTTGGGAGCAACAGACTTAGCCCTGCAAGACATAGCCCTCTATCCCGTTATCCTCACCTGTTTAGCTGACGACAAAGCGGTTGAAAATGTTTATGAACAAATAGAGCCGTTTTTAACAGCCAATCAAGTACTTGTCGACTTTTCCAGTCTTTCGGTTGAGCAAACGATTAAACTTGCTGCACGTGCTGAACACAAGCAGGTGCAATGGATTGATTCGCCTGTGTCTGGAGGAACTGTAGGTGCAGAGCAAGGAACATTGGTGATTTTTGCTGGCGGTGATGTTCAAACCATTCAGGACTTGTCTTTAATTTATAATATTCTGTCGCAGCGCGTTACTTGCATGGGCGCTACAGGCACAGGACAAGCCACTAAAATTTGCAATCAACTGATTGTGGCTGCCAATAGCACCTTGATTGCTGAAGCGGTGGCTTTAGCTGCTAAAGCTGGCGTAGATACTCGTCTACTTGCACCTGCACTGGCAGGTGGTTTTGCAGATTCTAAACCCTTTCAAATTTTAAGCCCACGTATGGCCACACACCAATTTGAACCCGTACAATGGAAAGTACAAACCCTCTCTAAAGATTTAAACAATGCTGTGCAACTCGCAGCCCACCATCAACTCGATATCCCCGTTGCAGCACGAGCACTTCAGCAATTGCAAGCACATCAACAACAAGGCTATGCTGAAGCTGACCTTGCCTCGGTCATATTACAAGTAGAACAGAAAGCCAAATAACAAAAGGAGAAAATCATGACCAAACTTGCTGTAAATTTATCCATGATTTTTACCGAAGTACCGCTGCTTGAGCGTTTTGCTTTAGCTCAAGCCGCAGGCTTTAAACATGTTGAGATCCAATTTCCCTATGAACTGAGTATTGAACAAGTTCAAACTCAACTAACACTACATGACTTAAGCCTCTGCTTGATTAATGTTCCCGCGGGAGACCTCATGACAGGTGGTAATGGTCTAGCAGGTGTACCTGGCAAAGAACTGGAGTTTCATCGGGCCCTACAGTTGGCTGTGCAATATGCCAGCGCACTCAAAGTACCAAGCGTGAATATCCTTGCAGGCAAACAGCCATTGGACGCTGACCTCCTGCCTTGTTTAAACACTTTGGCTAAAAACTTAAAGTTAGCCTGCCACATGTTCACCGAACATCAAATTCAACCTGTCTTTGAAATGATCAACGGCACAGATATGCCACGCTTTTTAGTACAAAATATTGCCCAAGCACAAGAAATGTTAGAAGCCGTAAAACATCCTGCACTTAAAATGCAATACGACTGCTATCACATGGCAATGATGGGTGAGGATGTCCTTCAAGGCTTACAAGAAAATATTCAAGATATTGGACATATCCAGTTTGCCGACTGTCCGGGCCGGCACGAGCCAGACACTGCACAAATAATGTATGCAAATATTTTTGAATGGTTACAACACAGCAACTATGATGGTTTTCTTGCGGCTGAATATCGACCAAAAACTGTTTCAACTCAGTCCTTTGCATGGAAGGCAAAATACTTTGCCACGCATCCTCAAAGCTAAGCCTTGTCAGATTTGAATTTTTCGGCCAAAAACTCTATACTATAAGGTGAGTTATTGTCCGGAAAAATTCCCTTTATGAATTTAGAACCATCGCCCAGCGCTTCTAATTCTCACGATCTCGCAATGAATACACAAGCTGCCGACGTACAAGCTTGCTTAAAAGTTGTACACGAAGCCCTTGAAGATGTAAAAGCAAAAGATATTTTAGCGCTTGATGTCAGCTCAATCAGTAATGTTGCTGATGCAATTGTAATTGCAAGTGGTACATCTACGCGTCACATTAAAGCACTTGCTGATAACGTTGCTGAAGAAGCACGTAAAGCAGGCTTCCGCCCTCTCGGTGTCGAAGGCGAACGTGATGCTGAATGGATCTTGATTGATCTTGGCTTTGTTGTTGTGCATGTGATGTTGCCAACAGCACGTCGTTTCTACGACCTCGAAAGCCTATGGCGTGCAGCCCCAGAAGAAACTGTAGCCTAATCAAAAAAAGCGACCTAAAGGTCGCTTTTTTATACGCTATATTTTCTAAATGAGCCAATGCAAATCCACTGACGGATACCGTGTTTTAACCTGTCTCTTGATACTGGCATAAACCTGATCAGCTTTTGCAGGGCCGTAAAATTCACAGTACTTTTCATAGCAGGCTGTCAACATCCGAGCATACTGAGCCATCAGTAAAGTATTTAGAAGCATCCGATCATCCAACCTTTGGTTTGCAGACATCAAAATAGATAATGCTTCCAACTCCACCTTTACTTCACTTTCAAAATCCTGCATATCAACATCTTTTACCGACTGACAAATACCTTGCATAAAAAAGATGAAAGCATCCAATAATTGCTCTTGCGTCTGTTCTGCTCGGAGCTCTTGGGCTGTAGGCTTGAGTAATACTTGTTTTTCAACTTGTGCCATCTCTGCTAAGACATTTCTGAGCATATCTTTGCGGTGATAACGCAATTCTTCGGTAGTGCAAATTTCACTCAAAAAACGATTTAAAACAAAGGATGGTTGGTCACCATATTTGGCTTCCCAGTGATTCAACACTTGCTCCAAAAGTGTCCCCGGTAAGTATTGACTGAGGCCTCGTTCAATCGCTTGACGTTTTTGCAAAATACTTAATGTTTCAGTCGACATGATCTATCCTCTTCATTTAATGACGTTTAGTCATATCATCTGTTTCAAAAGTCACATCATGCTGAAACTCTGGATAGGACAGTTCGGCATGTTCGGTATAGTCTAAACCACGTTGTTCATGTTGTTTACTTACACGTAGACCACCCAATACTTTATCCAAGACTTTGAACACAATAAAAGCCACACCAAATCCCCAAATAAATGCAGCCATAATACCTAAAATTTGTACTGCAATTATTTCTGAATTAAACATTCGCCCTTCAAAAAATAGCCCTGCTGCCAACGTCCCCCACGCACCACAAAAGCCATGCACAGTCACGGCATCAACCACATCATCCAAACGAAGTTTTTCCATCAATACAGGTAAAATACTGACCAGAATTCCAGCAAAGGCTCCACTCATCACTGCAAAAAGTGGGCTCATGGTTGCACAGCCTGCGGTGATTGCAACCAACCCACCTAAAGACGCATTAATCGTGCCTCGCATTAAAATCGCTTTACCTCGAATCAGGGTATAGACCATGTAGGCAACGGCCGAAGCACACGCCGCTAAATGCGTGTTTAGGGCTATACGCCCAATACTCACTTCAGCTTTAACGGTAGAAGCAGCATTAAAACCAAACCATGCTAGCCATAAAATAAAACCACCTAGTGCCACCAGCGGTAAATTATGCCCAGCCAAATAGTGAACTTGCCCATTGCGACCAAAACGTCCGAGTCGTGGCCCAAGCACAATAATACCCGCCAGAGCCACCCATCCACCAATCGAGTGCACAACAGTTGAACCTGCAAAGTCGATAAACCCTAGAGCCTTCAACCAGCCCTCGCCGTCAAACAAACTTCCCCAAGCCCATGCCCCAAAGATCGGATAAATCAAACCGCTCACTACGGCCGCACTGACAATATAGGCTACAAAGTGAATACGCTCTGCCATTGCGCCACTGGCAATAGTGGTGGCCGTTGCAGCAAACATCATTTGGAAGAACAATAAATTCCAATGCCATCCATCCATTTCATTGGGTGCAAAATGAGAAGTTCCGATCCAGCCAGTTTGGTTTACCCCAAACATTAAGCCAAAGCCAATCAACCAAAACACCAAGCCCCCCAAACATGCATCCATATAGTTTTTCATGAGTACATTAATCGTATTTTTAGAACGAACTGAACCACTTTCAATCAGTGCAAAACCCGCTTGCATAAAAAACACCAAGATACCACCTAGCACCACCCAGACACTGTCTAAAGATAGGCGAATTTCTTGTATATTGGCTGCACTCACCACAGGTTCAACTGCCCAGGTTGAGCTAGAACACAGTAAATATAGCCCTGCTAAAATTTGAAGTTTTTTCATCATTATCCCCCAAAGAACCGAAATAAAAATTGCAACAAATATGCCAATTTCTAGGGATATACTTAATTTTCTATATATATTTCAAAACATTTATTTGATCAAAAGTTCCAGTAACTCAACCTTTTTCAACCTTATTTTCACATAAACAATCTTTCTAAAATTTAAAACTCATTTCTCTTCTTGCATAGAAAACACATACATTCTGCCTTACATCACGTGTACTCGAGCTAATGTCATTCAAATATTAAAACGATGTTGCTTTGAGGCCCTTTTCAGAAAGTCACCAAACCTCTCACATAAAAAAAGTGACCCGAAAGAGTCACTTTTATAAAACAACGAACCCATTCAATTTTTTATTGCGCGTCAGCCCCCCCGCCTAAGACCTTATATAAGGTAACACGATTGGTGGCTTCCTCTAGAACCAACGTAACAAGTTCTTGCTGTGCACTATAATATGTTCGTTGCGCAGTCAAGGCCGTCAAATAGCTATCCAAACCTTCTTTGTACCGGGCAGTAGATAAACGATAACTACGTTCCGAGGAACGGACTAGGTCTTTTTGTGCATCAAGTTGCGCTTCAATATTCTGACGCACAGCCAAAGCATCTGCTACATCAGAAAAAGCGGTTTGAATGGCTTTCTCATATTGTGCAATGTAGATATTTTTCTGAATTTTGGCTGAATCTAAAGAAGCTTTAAGCTCCCCTCCTTGGAAAATAGGCACAGAGATCGTTGGTATAAATGACCATGTACCAGTTCCAGCACTAAACAGCTTTTCTAAATCGCTACTGCTTCGCCCAGCCGTGGTGGTTAATGAAATGGTTGGGAAGAAAGCTGCTCTTGCGGCTCCGATGTCAGCATTTGCTCCCTTTAAGAGATGCTCTACATATAAAACATCGGGGTGGTTTTGCAGCATGCTCGAAGATAAGTTTGCAGCAATTGGAGCCAGACGTATAGATTGCAAATCTATATCATTTGAGGGAAGAAACTCAGCTGGTACAGCAGTGCCTACGATTAAGTTCAATGCATTCTGCGCTTGAGCCAAAGCCTTTTTGTAACTGGCAATATCAGCCTTGGCACTATCGACACTGGTTTTAATTTCCTCATAGTCTAGGGCAGAAGATATACCTTCTTTATATTTGGCATAAGTGAGTTTGAGTGTTTTTTCCTGACTGGCCAACGTGCTTTCTGCAATGCGCAATTGTTGCTGATAAGCTGCGATCGTCAACCAATCACTGGCAACCTCTGCAACCAAGCTCATACGCGAACTGCGTTGTGTTTCAGCGGTTGCAAAATAGCTTTCTAAAGACTCAGTATTCAGACTTCGAATACGACCAAACAAATCAAGCTCCCAACTGGTAAATCCTACAGAAAACTCACTAGAGCGACTGATTTGGCTTTGCCCCGATGAGGATTGTGCTTTAGATGCAGATTGAGATACAGATGCACTTACACTTGGATATAAGTCTGCTTTCTGAATGCGATATTGTGCTCTAGCTTTATCAATATTCAACATCGCCATACGCAAGTCACGATTATTATCTAAAGACATCGCAATGACTTTTTGTAAGCGAGTATCAAGAAAAATAGTGCGCCACTGTATATCTGCAACTGGTTGAGAAGAGCTCCCCCCCACAGCCTGATTATTAAATGACGTTGCGACAGGCGATGTTGGTTGACTATATTCTGGATTGAGATTCATGCACCCCGTCATTCCCAGAAAACACAGCCCCACCGCGCCATATTTGTAGTTCAACAACATTATGAATGCTCCTGTGGTAATTCAGCTGTTTTCTTTTTGGAAAAAATGCTACGGATAAGAACATAGAATAAAGGGACAAAGAAAATACCAAGTGCCGTAGACAATAGTGTTCCACCAAAAACACCTGTTCCTAGAGAGTGGCGTCCGCCTGAACCAGCTCCCGTACTAATCACCAAAGGCAATACCCCGAGTAAGAACGCAAATGATGTCATTAGAATTGGACGCAGACGCATTTTGGTTGCATGTAAGGTTGCAGCTATTAAGGTTTCACCTTTTTCTTCTAACTCTTTAGCAAATTCCACGATCAAAATCGCATTTTTCGAAGCCAGACCAATGGTTGTCAGCAAGCCAACTTGAAAATAAATGTCATTAGATAAGCCTCGTAACGTTGTAAATAATAAAGCGCCCAACACACCAATCGGCACGACAAGTAAAACAGAAAAAGGAATCGACCAACTTTCGTATAAAGCCGCTAAACACAAGAATACAAACAGGATTGAAATAGCATATAGCAGGGGTGCCATATTGCCCGACTGCTGTTCTTGATAAGACAAGCCAGACCATGCATAGCCAAAACCATTTGGCAATTGTTTGACTAAGTTTTGCATTTCTGCCATCGCCGTTCCAGAACTCACTCCTTCTGCGGCTTGCCCTGAAATTTCCATTGCGGAAGAACCATTAAAACGAGCTAAAGAAGACGGCGCAAAGTTCCATTTACTTTCAGTGAAAGCAGAAAATGGCACCATATCATTATCATCATTTCGAACGTACCAACGATTAATATCGCTAGGTAACATGCGCGCAGACGCTTCCCCTTGCACATAAACCTTTTTAACACGCCCATTATTTACAAAGTCATTGACATAGCTACTGCCCAAAGCAGTTGATAAAACATCATCAATATCACTTTGACTGACTTTTAAAGCACCTGCTTTGGAGTCATTAATTTTCAAGGCAAATGTAGGTGCATCTTCTAAGCTGCCATAGCGAACAGCCGTAAGCTTTTCATTTTGCTGAGCGAGTTTTAGAAGCTGATCACGGGCCGAAACCAATGCATCATGCCCAGCTCCACCCAAATCTGTCAGCTCCATGGTGAAACCTGAGCCTTGTCCCAAACCCGGAATCCCAGAGGGTGCCATGGCAAAAATCTGCGCATCTTTAAACTTAGAAGCCATATCTTTGGTAATACGGTTCCCAACACTTGTAGCATCGGTAGAACGTTCAGACCAATCTTTTAACTTAATGAATCCCATTCCTGAGTTCTGCCCACTACCTCCAGTACTAAAACCAGCAACACTCATCACCGATTCCACTTCAGGTTGCTTTTCTACATAGTCAGCAACTTGATCCATAACACGCACAGTTTGTTGTTGCGTCGCACCTGATGGTAGTTTGATTGACACCATCAACATGCCCTGATCTTCTTCAGGTAAAAATGCTGTTGGAAGTTTCCAAAACAGCCCCGCAATAGAAACAATAATGAGTAAATAAGCCACCAGACCTAGACGTTTATGAGCAAGTATCCATTTCACACCACGGTTATAGCGCTCGGTATTGGTATTAAATGTCTGGTTAAACCACTGAAAAAATCGAGAAAGCACGCCTGTTTTTTTCTCAGTTCCATTTTGATGAATTGGCTTCAACAAGGTTGCACATAATGCAGGGGTAATCGTCATTGCAACAATCACCGAGAGAATCATCGCAGAGGCAATCGTAATAGAGAACTGGCGATAAATGGCTCCTGTAGAACCACTAAAGAATGCCATGGGAATAAATACCGCCGTCAGTACTAAAGCAATACCAATAAGCGCACCTGTAATTTGCCCCATTGATTTTTCAGCAGCCGCCTTAGGTGATAGTCCCTCCTCTTGCATGATCCGTTCAACGTTTTCCACCACAACAATCGCGTCGTCCACCAAAAGACCAATCGCCAACACCATGGCAAACATTGATAAGGTATTAATGGAATAACCCAAAATAGACAACACACCAAAGGTCCCCATGAGCACAACAGGAACGGCAACTGCAGGAATTAAAGTAATACGCCAGTTTTGCAAAAACAGATACATAATAATGATGACCAGCGCAATTGCTTCAAATAAGGTCTTCACTACTTCTTCTATCGAAATTTTGACAAAGGGTGCTGTGCTATAGGCAACCTTATAGTTCACACCCGTAGGAAAGAACGCTTTGAGCTCTTGTAATTTTGCTTCTACCGCATTTGAAACATCTAAAGCATTTGCACCAGCTGCAAGCTCAATCCCCATGCCTGCTGCATTCTTACCATTGAACTTACTCAAGGCCGCATAGTCTTCACTGCCGAGTTCAACATTTGCCACATCAGACAGCCGAACCTCCGCTCCACTTGCATCTGACTTTAAAATAATATTTTTAAACTGATCCACTGTTTTTAAGCGACTACGTGCCGTTACCGTGGCACTCAGTTCCTGCCCATTTACAGCAGGTAAAGCGCCAAGAGAACCTGCCGCAACATCGCTGTTTTGTGCTTGAATAGCCGTTACAATATCACTGGGTACTAAAGAATAGGTTTTGAGTTTTTCTGGATTTAGCCAGATTCGCATGGAATACTGCGAACCCATCACTTGAACATTACCAACACCACTGACTCGACTCACTTGGTCTTTTACACTAGACACCATGTAATCTGCCAAGTCTGTACCATTCATACTGCCATCTTCTGAGATAAAACTCAGCACCATAAAGATACTACCTGAAGACTTGGTCACCGTCAGACCATTGTCCTGCACGGATTCTGGCAAAGAGGATTCCGCTTGCTTCAACTTATTCTGGACTTGAACTTGTGCCGTATCTGGGTCTGTCCCTGAAGCAAACGTTAAGGTTACCGAAGAGCTCCCTGAGGATGAACTACTTGATGACATATACAGTAAATTATCCAACCCCGTCATACTTTGCTCAATCACTTGCGTCACTGAGTTTTCTGTCGTTTCAGCTGAAGCACCTGTATAAGTTGCGCTGATACTGACTGTTGGAGGAGCAATGTCAGGATATTGCTCAATAGGTAAAGTATATATAGAAAGTGCACCCGCCAAGGTGATCACAATTGCAATGACCCATGCAAAAATAGGTCTGTTAATAAAGAAACGAGCCATTGTTCATCCTATTTTTGATCTGAGGTCACTGAATTACTTGCAGTTGCTTGCTGTACCACTTTCACGGTATTCCCCGAAGAAACAGTACTCACACCTTCAACAATCAACTTCTCCCCAGCTTTTAGACCAGAGGTCACCACCCACTGGTTGCCTTGTGCATCCGAGGTTTCGACGGTACGTTCAACCACCTTATTGTCTGCACCGACCAACTTCACAACAGGATCTCCCTTATGATTTCGGGTCACTGCCTTTTGTGGAATCAGAATAGCCTGATGATTAACCGCCAATGGTAGCTCTGCCTTGACATAAGCACCTGGAAGCAATAGATATTTAGGATTTGGAACAATAGCTCTTAAATTTACCGTACCCGTTCCAGTATCAACGGACGTTCCAATAAATTCGAGCGTCCCCGTATGTTCATAAGTCGAACCATCTTCCATAATAATACTGACAGGCACCTTACCATTAGGGGCATTCAATGTTCCCTTATCAATTTGCTTTCTCAGATTAAGTAACTCAGTGCTCGATAGCGTGATATCAACATAAATTGGGTTTAATTGTTGGATCGTTGTCAATGCGGTCGTTTGCTCAGCCGTCACCAGTGCACCAGGAGTATATGTAGACGTGGCAATCCGTCCTGAGATCGGGGCACGTATTGAGGTATAGCCCAAATTAATTTTGGCTGTATTTAACGCTGCTTTTGCAGAAATAACGGCTGCTTCTTGTTCTTTTAAAGTTGCTTGAGCATCAAGGGCATCTTGCTGACTAACCGCCTCAATTGCGAGAAGGTTTTTATAACGTTGCGCTTTGGGCTTTGCGGCAAGCAAACTCGCCTCAGCTTCAACTAAATCACCACGCGCACTTTCATGTGCTGCTTGATACAGTTTAGAATCGAGCTGATACAACACCTGACCAGCTTGTACATAATCTCCTTCCTTAAAAAGCCGCTTTTCAATAATACCACTCACTTGAGGCCTGACATCTGAGGTCAAATAAGCCGTTGTCCGACCAGCCAAGGTTTGTTTCATGTCCATAGACTGAGGTTGGATCGTCATCACCTCTACTTCAGTTACAGACTTTTGTGGAGCGACCTGCTCTTGATCACAAGCAGATAAGGTAAGACCAAGACAGCATAAAATCATTCCTGTCAGAAAAGCCTTTTTGAATACTACCGATTTTTTCATTGCACACGCACACCTAGATTTGAAAAAAGACTGAACCCACCACATTAAATTTAATAAATAAAATATTGTATTTATTGAATATTATTTTCTTTCTCTTTCACTTCACCAAATAAGGAATCCATTGCTGTTAACATCGTTTCATAAATACGCTGTAAAATAGCCTGATCAACATCTTGCGAATACCCTTTCGCCGTTCTCAAAATTACGCCCTCCGTTAAAGTTGCAACCACCTCAGCAATTGCTCTTATTTCTTGTGGAGATGCGGTTTTGTAATATTTTTTTAAAATATACAAACCTTGCTCCTGCATTTTTTTTTCTGATTTTTCAATAGTTTCGATTATTTTATTATTGCCACTAATATTGAGAACTTCATATAACAAAGATAATTCTTCAGAACTCATATTATTAGGATGCCCACTGGCAAGCTCCTGAGCCTTTATATGTAGATCGTGTCGGTGAAAGCCAGGAGTGCAAATGCGCTTGTCCGTAATACTCAAAATCATATTTTCTATGATTTCATCTTTATCTTGAAAACAGCGATAAATTTGTCCGGGACCTAATCCACTGGCCTTTGCAATGTCTGCAATTGAAAGTTGATCTAAACCATGTGCTACAGTTAACTCTATAGCTTTATCAATAATAAGTTGTTTTCTTTTGTTCTGTTTTTCCGTGCGAGATAGCGGGTGCAAGTCCATAATAGGGTTTAGCCAAATTGAGAATAATAATTCTCAATTTAAACACCTAAATACAAATCAGCATGCTGATTTCTTATACAAAATGTGTCTTTGTGAGGTTTTTTTGTAACTAAAGAGCTTTGGCCCTAAAACAAAAAAACCACCCGAAGGTGGTCTTTATACAATCCAGGAGGAGGATTAGTGTCCACCACCATTAATTGCTTTGGTCATATCTTCAACCACTTTTTTCGCATCACCAAAGATCATCATGGTTTTTTCATTGTAGAACAAGTCATTGTCTAAGCCCGCATAACCTGTTGCCATAGAACGTTTGATCACCATGATGGTACGTGCTTTATGTGCTTCAAGAATTGGCATGCCGTAGATTGGAGATGTCGGATCATCTTTCGCCGCAGGGTTAACCACGTCGTTTGCACCAATTACCAGTACTACATCTGTTGCAGGGAAATCTGAGTTGATCTCATCCATTTCTAAGATGTCTTCATACGCAACATCTGCTTCTGCTAACAATACGTTCATGTGACCCGGCATACGACCAGCCACTGGGTGAATCGCGAAGCGAACTTTTACGCCCTGCTCTTTTAAGATTTCACACAATTCTTTAACTGCATTTTGTGCACGACCTTGCGCCATACCATAACCCGGCACGATCACAACGCTGTCTGCATTTGACATCAAGAAGCCTGCGTCATCTGCTGAACCAGAACGGTGATTACGCTGTGCTTGTTCACCTTTGTTCGCAGAAGCCACTGCTGCACCGCCCATCGCACCACCAAACAAAACGTTGATGATCGAACGGTTCATCGCTTTACACATGATGTAAGACAGAATCGCACCAGAAGAACCCACCAGTGAACCTGCAACGATCAACATATTGTTTTCAAGCGTGAAACCAATACCTGCTGCTGCCCAACCAGAGAATGAGTTCAACAGTGATACCACCACTGGCATATCACCACCACCAACAGGCGCAATCCACACCCAACCGAATGCAAGTGCAAGTGCAGTCATTGCCCAAAATGCAGTCATGTTACCCGTGGTGAAGAAATACACACCACATGCCAACATTGCAAGGAAAATCAGCGCTTGTACAGGTTTAACCCATGCACCAGAAATGGTTTTTGCCCATTTTTTTGCAGCCAATTTACCATAAGCAAATACAGACGCTGTAAAGGTAATCGCACCAACGAAACAACCCACGAACAATTCAAACAAATGAACCTTGCTCATGTGGGCATGTTGTACACCCGCAGCAGTTAATGCAGCTTCATTTTGTGCAAATAAAGCAGTGAGTTGGTTATTGTGTAGAATTGCAGCAATCGCAATCAATACCGCAGCCAAGCCCACCAAAGAGTGCATCAATGCAACCGTTTCAGGCATTTGTGTCATAGGTACAGTACGTGCACGGGCAATACCCACAAGTGCACCCAGTACCATTGCCCCGCCAATCATCCAAATCACTGGATGATCTGCCACAAAGAAAGTAGTGATCACCGCAATCGCCATTGCGATCATGCCGTAACGGTTACCTTGAATGGCAGTTTTAGGACCTGACAAACCACGTAAAGTTAGGATAAAGAGGACAGCACCAATCAGGTAGAACCAATCCGCATAGTCTCGAATGAATTCCATATATTAGCCCTCTTTTTTCTTTTGCTTTGGCTTGAACATTTCAAGCATACGCGCTGTTACTGCGAAGCCACCAAAAATGTTGATACTTGCTAAGAACACCGCAATCGCACCTAAGATGCTCACCACGTTAACGCTTTGGAATGCGACATTGGCATCAACCCCAATCGCAGGTAAGCCTACAGTTTGGATCATCGCACCCACAATAATGATGGATGACAAAGCATTGGTTACTGCCATAAGCGGTGTATGTAATGCTGGCGTTACGCCCCACACCACGTAGTACCCTACAAAGATGGCAAGGACGAAAATTGTAATTGTTTCAACCATGATCTATCTCCTTAACCACGCTTGAGCAGTACTTGACCGCCATGAGTTACTAGAAGGGCTTTTTGAATTTCTTCTTCAGGGTTGAGTGCAAAGTTTTTCTCAGCATCAAACAAGGTGTCAAGGAAATTCAATACATTACGTGCATACAAAGCAGACGCTTCTGTTGCAACTGTAGATGGAATATTTGGAATACCTAAAATGGTCACACCGTTATCAGTGACAACGTTTTCACCATTCTTCGAACCTTCAACGTTACCACCCGTTTCAACCGCCATATCAAGGATGATTGAACCTGGTTTCATTTTGGCAACAGTTTCTGCTTTGATTAAGCGTGGTGCGTCACGACCTGGTAATAGTGCAGTAGTAATCACGATGTCGGCATTCGACACAGCTTTATCTACAATGATGGCTTGATCACGGATATAGTCTTCACCCGGCATCCAACCATAACCATTTTTCGCAGCATCGGCTGCTTTTTGTTGTTCTTCTGCTGACATCGGTACGTCTAACCATTTGCCACCTAAAGACTCAACTTGGTCCTTCGCTGTTGGACGTAAGTCCGTTGCTTCAACCACAGCACCCAAACGTTTTGCAGTTGCAATCGCTTGTAATCCTGCAACGCCGACTCCCATGATCACCACACGTGCAGGTTTTACTGTACCTGCAGCCGTCATCAACATAGGGAACATACGTTGGTATTCAGCAGCAGCCAAAAGCACTGACTTATAACCCGCCAAGTTCGCTTGTGAGGACAACACGTCCATGTTCTGAGCACGAGACAAAGTACGTGGCAATAGCTCTAAAGCAAATGCAGACACGTTTTGCGATGCAAATTGATCAAGTTCAGTGTTGCGGTGCGGATCAAACATGGCAATAACCGATGTATTTGGCGCAAGCTTTTGAATCTCAGCACCCTGAGGGGCACGTACTTTCAAAACGATTTGGCTACCGGTATAGGCATCATCTGTAAGCGTGGCACCAACTTGTTCATAGGCACTGTCAATATAAGCAGCTTTTACACCTGCTCTACGTTCAATGACTACACTGTGACCAGCATTGATCAATTTTTTTACCGTTTCTGGCGTTGCGGCTACACGATTTTCACCAACAACCGTTTCGGCTGGAATTCCGATCTGCATGAGCGTCCCTCAAGCTAATTTTTCTTAAAGTAAACATCACGAGTTAGGCGATGTTTCCCCCAGGATGTTCTTATGAATTTTTGGATTCTAATGAAACTTTTTTAAAATACCACCCACTATTTATTTAATAAATACCCACATACTGAACTCGTGATTCATAAAAAATATTGTGTGATATATCGTTTATTTGCTGAAAATGACATTCAAAATTGATTTATTTCTATTCAGCACTTTCCCCTCATCGCCATTTAGCATAAAAATCGCACTTTTTTTGTACAAGACTGAGTGCTTTAATTCTTCCCTATTGATCTTTTTGACCAATTCACAAATTTAAAGCATCACATTCACATAAAACAAAACCTATCATTCATAGACCTTTTCCACATCTTGTCATGCAAACTTTGCAGACATTGACCCAAGTGACAGTTTCACGGCAATGACTCTGGCTTCAAATTGAATAACATCTATGTTGAATAGATCAAAAATACCCATACTCCAATTTCAGTCAGATGAAAAAGTGTATTTGAAAATGATTCTGTAAAAACCCTAAACAAAATTTGTCCTGTTCAATCTGATTTCAAGCTAGAGTTGACTAACAAAAAACTTTTTTCAATATTTTATGGAGTGATAGTAAAGCCAATTGTGAGTCTGTACTTAAACCTAAATGCACCATAATCGACCACAAAAGCATCTACAAGGTGAATATTTCAACAATTTGATTTGGCTTTTTGCTGATGATTCTGATGAAGAATGATGGAATGCAACAATTACTCACAATTTTTCCCCATCAATTCAGAATTTTTTTCATTTTTCTCGATGTTTTTTGACAGAAAATTAGAAATATCACTTTTTTTTGATTATATCTCAGTAAAGCATATCAAAAGAACATAAGAATGCGAGGTTATTACTCAGCCCTATAGCGATCCACTTGTACTTTATTTTCTGCACCATTTTTATGCTTTTAACCTCGCTTCGTATACAATTTCCCAAACGCTACATCATGATCATTCAACAGTGATGTTGTCGTTGTTTGCTCCTACCTCCCCCAATCAAAGGCTTACTATGAATACTTCCTTCGACATCAGTCGAGATAAATCACTGCTTTGGCTCATGGCAATTGTGTGTGGTTTATGTGCAGGGGCAAACTATTATTGCCAGCCTTTGATTTCATCAATACAACAAAGCCTTCAAGTTCCAGAAGAACAAGTCGCTTTAACAGTAACGTTTGCACAAGTGTCTTATGCACTAGGTTTGCTATTTATTGTGCCTTTAGGCGATATGCTCAATAAAGCCAAGCTTATTCCACTCCTGATGTTTGGTGCATCTGTAGGGCTTTTTATTTGTGCAATATCGACCAACTTAGCGATGCTCTGGATCGGGACAATTATTACAGGGTTATTCTCTGTCGCAGCTCAAGTGCTGATTCCTTTAGCTGCGATGGCAGTCAAACCTGAACGTACTGGCGAAGTGGTTGGTTTTCTCATGAGTGGATTACTGGTCGGCATCTTACTGTCTACCAGTGTGGCAGGCTTACTTTCTGATCTATGGCACTGGAAGATGATTTACATCCTCAGTGGCATTGCCATGTTTGTTCTAGCTTTCATTATGAAAGGAAAGTTGCCGCAACTACCAAAATTTAAAATCACTTATTTCACAATTTTTAAGTCCATGGGAAGCTTACTGAAACAAGAGCCACGCTTGGTGTTTCGTTCAATGACTGGTGGATTTGCTTTTGCTGCCATGAGTATGCTGTTTTCAACCATTGCCCTGCTACTAACCTCTAAGCCATTCGAACTCTCCGATGTATGGGTGGGTATAGTGACCCTTGTTGGCGTTTTTGGGGCACTCTCGACTCAGTTCATTGGGAAATGGGCAGATCGTGGTTATACCCTAGTCCTGACTTGGGCAGGCTGCGCCATTTTGGCCTTGAGTTGGGTGTTTTTATATTTGGGTGCCAGTTCATTGCTCAGCTATGTCCTAGGCTATGCACTAATTAACCTTGGTTTAGCCACCACACATAGTTGTAATCAAAACGTGATTTTTCGTTTGCGGCCAGATGCAAAGTCACGTGTCAACTCAATCTATATGACTTTATATTTTATTGGTGGGGCGTGTGGTTCTGCGCTGGGCGTGTATGCATGGCATCATGGTGGCTGGAGCAGCACCTGTCTGGTCGGAATTTCATTGGTCATCTTGGCCAGTGTCTTTGCACTGATTGACACACTATATAGTAGAAAATATGGTATTGCCTAATACCGATAATCAGACAGCTTGCTTTAAAACTGTCTGATTTTTTATTCGTAAATTAGCTGACCTGTGCCACTGGATAATAGGGTTTCCCGTTATCTAGAGCATCTGCATTTTCCAGTAAAATATAAATCAAAGCAGGCAATAACGCGGATAAAACAAGACATGCGTCTTGGAGTTGCTCTCGGTTTAACGCGCTTTTATAGGAGCAACCACCCTGCATGAACTGATCGTTCAACGTGCATAAACGGCTAAATAAGATCAACAAAATATCTTCTGTATGTTTATTCTCTATGGCTTCTGTGACTTTCTTCTTCTCGTGTCCTCGTTGAGCTTTATACGCCTCTAGGCTAATTGCCTGATTTTGATAGTCCCAATAACTTTGCATACTATACGAACTGTTCAATAGGCGATAAATAGGCTGACTCGACCTCTCCAATAAAATTATCTCAAATTTGTGCTCAACATCATGCTGAAGCATTGTCTGTAAGAACTGGCTCAGATGCTGTTGGTTTTGAAGGGGTTCTAATTCTTGGGCATACAAAGCATGAAAAGAAATCCATAGCGTGATGAACTTTAAATCAAGATCATCATCCAATTGTGTGGCTTTTTTAAACCAGCTTAGACCACGATGAATTCTTAAATTAAAGGCATCAGAATGCACTGCTTTTTTATCCTTAAAGACTTGCTCAAGTACAAACATATTTCCTCCATTTTTTTATTGTTATCGTCTATTTACCATAATCAATTTGAAGTCGAGGCTCAATCAAAAACAAAGATTGATGCGTTCAATAAAAATAGGTTGAAAAAAATGATGCCATATTAATAAAAAAGGCAACTCAGAAAACTGAGCTGCCTTATTCATCCAGAATGCTTTTATTTTTTCGTTACCTGCATATTTTTAATCAGCTCACTAAAATCGAGTGTTGCTGCTTTTTGTACAGGAGGATAATCCATCAAGGATTTAATATGTGATCCAATCAAAGCCTGTAAAGGTTCAGAAATCCATTGTTTACTTTGGATAATTTCAGAACGGTCTCTTACACTATCAAAGGACTCAAATGGATCTTGACGGAGATTGTACATGATGGGGAATTTTTGCTTTTGATAACTATCATAATAATTTTCACTGGTTTCAAAGTGAACTTTCCACTGCTTAATTCGAACAGCGCGCAGTGTTGATTCATGATAATAAAGAAAATTATTGCGCTTGCTTTCCTCTGATTTCTCTGTCCAGTAATCTAAATTATTCACCCCATCAATATATTGCTTACGATTATTTTTCATATCTTCGACAACATTTGGATTACCTGCAATCGTTGCCAATGTCGTGAAAAGATCCATGTTGGCTTGAATACCCGTTCTCACCTGCCCTGCAGGAATATGTCCCGGCCAGCGTACCATTGTCGGGACACGTACCCCACCTTCATAGGTCGTCATTTTTTCACCACGAAATGGTGTCGTGCCACCATGATTTTTTGCGCTGTGTTCAGGACCATTATCGGTGGTATACACAATAATGGTATTGTCCAACACACCCATTTTCTTCATATCATCCAACAATTGACCGACTTGCATATCGTGCTCAATCATCCCGCTGCCATACAAATCATCTTCTGAGGTTGCTTTTGCAGCCAAATAGCGATGAGACGCACGTAAATGCGTATACATGTGCATGCGACTTGGATTCAGCCAAACAAAAAATGGCTTATCCGATTTTTTACTACGTTTCATGAAGTCAACACTGGCTGTAATAAACTCATCGTCTACCGTTTCCATGCGTTTGCGCGTCAATGCCCCTGTATCTTCACATTTTTGCTTCCCCATTTTTCCAAAACGAGAATCTGTAGTTTCATCATCTGTTGAAGAGGCATAGCAGTGTAAAACACCGCGTGTGCCATATTTTTTATGAAATTCTGGATCTTTGGGATAATCAAATTGTTCTGGTTCTTCTTCGGTATTTAAGTGATATAAATTACCAAAGAACTCATCAAAACCATGCACAGTCGGTAAGTGTTCATTACGATCGCCCAAGTGGTTTTTCCCAAACTGACCACTCATATAACCCAAAGGTTTAAGCACTTCTGCCAAGGTTGGGGTCGCAGCTTGAATACCTAGTGGAGAACCTGGACGTCCTACTGTGGTCATGCCTGAACGAATTGGATATTGCCCCGTAATAAATGCTGCACGTCCCGCTGTTGAACTGGGTTGCGCATAATGATCGGTGAACATGATGCCTTCTTTGGCAATTCGATCAATATTGGGCGTGTTATAGCCCATAACGCCATGACTATATGCACTAACATTTGTGAAACCTACGTCATCAGACATAATCACCAAAATATTCGGTGGCTTTGCCATTAGACTCGTTGAAAGTAGTGCTCCACCCAGTACAGCGATTGAACTCGAAATCCTTTTTTTGTGCATATTCTTTTTCCTTTTATAACATTTTGCAAATTTGTCTTTCGCCTGAGCAACATTGACAAAATTCGAGATAAATCCGTTTATTTAAAAGACTATTTTTAGTCTTTATTCGCAGCAAATTTCTTTAGGGTTTAAGCTGTTTCATAATTTCACTTTTGGATAAAAGTGCAGTATGAAAAAAGCGCTTTAAGCCAGAACATAGATAATGTAAACCTGCTTCTCCATCGGGTGTTTTCAAAAAGCGATCTTTGGGACAGTCGCCCCAGCAATATTGTAAATAGGGGCACTGGCGACAGTATTGAGGCAAGCTATTCGACTTCGCATAAGCAAACTTTTTCTGTTCTTCTGAAAAGACTAGATCGCCTTGATGTATCTCTTGAATGTTACCGAGCTTGTATTCGGGATAGACAAAATGGTCACAGGAAAAGAGATCACCGTTATGCTCGATTGCCAGTGATTTCCCGCAAATCTGACCAGAAACACATTTCTGTGCGCCATAGCCAAGCATCATGGACACTATATTTTCAAACTGGTCGACAAATACCCGTCCAAAATCTTTCTTGATCCATTCCCCCCAAACCCGTGAGAGAAAGTAACCCCAGTCATCAGCAACAATAGACCAATCGGTGACAACAGAGTCGTTGGTTCCTGGTTGTGCGGCAGAGCTGCCAAGTATAGGTAAATCATCAAGATTCCAATGCCCAGGCGCAGTGCTTTGGAACTGTGCACTTTCCATTCCCGGAATAAACTGGATCATCCGTGGCTGCACCTGATCACGGATAAAACGATATACATCGTTTGGGCGTTTCGCATTGTCTCGATTCACGACACACAGTGCGTTAAATGGAATCTGGTAGTGATGAAGTAATTCCACGGCATGCATCACTTTGGCATGCGTAGGTTTGCCGCCTTTGTTATAGCGATGTTTGTCATGTAATTCAGCTAGGCCATCAATAGATAAACCAACCAAGAAATTGTGCTGACTCAGAAACTCGCACCATGCCTCATCAAGCAAGGTGCCATTGGTTTGTATGTCATTTTCAATACATTGCTTCGGCTTCTTATATTTATTTTGTAGCTCAACCACACGCTGAAAAAATTCTAACCCCATTAGAGTAGGCTCACCACCCTGCCAGCTAAAAACCACTTCATTACCTGTTTGTGCTTCAATATATTGCTTGATATGCAACTCAAGCATCGACTCCGCCATACGTGGGGTTTTAGGTTGACGCAATAAGTCTTGTTTATGCAGATAGAAACAGTAACTACAGTCCAAGTTACATTGGGCACCGGAGGGTTTGAGCATCACATGATAACGATATGTTTGCCCTTGAAGCTGTATACTTCTTAAAGGTGGAGACTCGGCTTGAGTAGGGATAATGCGCATGCTGATTCTATCCAGATTGTAATCATTGTTTTAATTTATGTGAGAACACCCAGCCCCATAGCAAACCATGCTGACTTGGGGCTAAAAGAATAGGTTCTCGATTCGTCCATGTGATTTAAGTTTGATCGTCCACAAGAATGATACGATCTTCATCGCAATTTAAATTTCACTAAGCACAGCACCAACGCCGCCAGTATCCCCTTTGTATCTAAAACAGTTGATCCAATACACAAGGGACAGAACTTTTATAGTGAGCAATAAAATTGAATTGGCATTAACATCCATGAGAGCCATTAAGATTAAAACTTAACGATAAATTTTCCTGTATTTTCACCTTTAAATAGCTTCATTAAACCTTCAGGCAAAGACTCGAAGCCTTCAACTGTATAGGTTTTATATTGGATTTTGCCTTCTGCGAGATAACGGCCCAACACAGACATAGCCTCGTCTGCAAAAGACGCATAATCCGTTACAATAAAACCTTGTACACACAGGCTTTTTAAATTGATATCTACCCAACTTGGACCCTTTGCAGGCACCTCATGGTCATAATCAGCCAACACGCCACAGACGATGACACGTGCATACAGATTTAACTGATTAAAAATAATTTCTTGGATTGACCCACCCGTATTTTCATAGAAAACATCCACACCTTTTGGCGCAGCAACACGAAGTTGAGCTTCAAAATCCTCCGCTTTATAGTTAAGCGCGGCATCAAAACCCAGCTCTTCAACCAACCATTTACACTTTTCATCAGAGCCAGCAACACCTACGACTCTTAGACCTTCGGCTTTCGCCAATTGCCCGACTAATGAACCGACTGAACCTGCTGCACCTGTCACCACCAAAGTTTCACCCTTTTTAGGTTTTCCAACTTTCATTAAACCTGCATAAGCGGTCAGACCTGTGAAATAAAATAAAGCCAATATGGCCTCTGCTGGTATCGAGGCATCAATCACTTGCATGTCGGCATGACCTAAAACATATTCACTCCATCCAGTGACACCAACGACATGAGTACCGACTGGAAATTGAGCATTCAAGGACTCGACTACCACGTCGACTCCGTAAGAGCGCATGACTTCGCCTATTTGTACTGGCGGTAAATAACTGTCTTCTCTTGGTTGAAGCCAGGTGCGCATAGCAGGATCAAGTGACATATGTGTCTGCTTAACGAGAAACTCACCTTCTTTTAAAGTCGGCTGTGCCAAAGTGACTAGCTCAAAAATATCTGTAGTGATATGTCCTTGCGGATATTTTGATAACGTAAAGGCTTTATAAGTCATGATCTTTCCTACCATCATCCAAATTTGCTTTAACTCACCCTTGTGCAAACATATTTTCTCCATCAATTTAAAATTCAACGGAGCAAAATAAGGACCCGCTTACACAAGGGCATCGTTGGATTCAGAAAGTTATCAAAATTTAAATGCAGAAAAACCACTCTAAAGAATGGTAATTAATCTTTTCTCAAGAAACATGAGCGCTCAACAGTACATTAAACGGCTGTACAGAATAATCATTTACAAGAAAGTAAATAAGTACAGAACAGAACTCAAATTTCACAAAGTATAGGCAGCCCCCCACTAAACGTTGCACTTAGCAAAATGTGCGAATTTTATTTTTATGTTACTATTACATTCTGTTGGAAATTTCTGCGTGAACGTAAAGGCCTCCGCTTTACTCTTTCTTATCTCTCCAAAATTATCTCGAACATTTTTAGAACTCTTCAACGTCATCTGTTGTCGCCAATAAAAAGTTTGGCTTTGGTTTGATGGCTACTCGTTTACAGATAATTTCCTAAACATTTATTTGCATTCCATCTGCTTTAAAGTAACAAAGCCCTTTGTATAAAAAGCAGATAAACACTGATAAAGAGCCTGATTTTTAATGAATACTGACAAAACCATTGAAACCCCTCAATCTCCACGAATCAGTGTTGCGCCGATGATGGATTGGACAATAAATTTAAAATATATATTAAATATCAATAATTTATAAAAATATTAAAATTCCATGGCGTAAAATTGGTGTAAGTTTAATCTTTTGTATCAAAACTTAATCCCTCAACATTCTCACTCCCAAACAATGATTGACGATCTAACGCTCCAGAACCAAATCAGGGATCTGGCTTTAGCGAGTCGGAGCGAACCGACCGATGGTTGGCGTACCGAAGAGCTTGACCCTAAGTTGTGGAACGGTTGGCGTAAAATGATTCAGGGGGACCGGCTAGAAATCGCTGAATACGATCTGACGGCTAAGGTTAGCCAAGGGGACTCTCCTAGTGACAAGCCCGGAGTGGTTGAAGGTCTAAAACAAAGAATAAGGGCTTACAACTTTAGTAAACAAAGGACGTCATCAATAGCAGTGATATAAAAAGTTATCTTTGCCGCCCCGATAAGGCTTTACGGGGCGACTAAGTCTCACCCAACCGACAATTCCGATAGTTTCAGAATAAGCTTTGAGTTTTCTAAGATTGGAATTACTACACCACAGCACGTACTCGAGATACTACAAATAGCTTTTTGGTAGGACCGATACCGAATAAATATCCATAATACATCAGGAGAAACTTTTTTTAATTTTCTGTAACCGGTCATAAATCAGTGGCGGATAATTTGCATGATATTCACCACACTCTGGGCAATGCTCTTGTTTTAGGTACGCTTGATTGTCGAGATCTTGATAAGGAAAAACGCTGAAGAGAAGTTCGTGCTGCATAAGCGTTTTATAAAAACTCTTATGATAAGGTGCAATCTCGCTGTCTTTGATTTTGTCGAAATATAGGTCAACGCTGTTCAAAATGCTCATAATTTCTTTAACCCCGTCGAACCTTAAAATGTCGTCATCTTTGTGAATATCAACATCTAAGCTCTCTAGATCCTCAATGAAACATTTAATCGCTCGCCGGGAATGCAAAAGGATCATTTGCGACTTGCCATCAATCATCTTTTCCTGATCGTAGCTAAAATTTTTAATGTTTCTTTCGACGAACATATAAAGTTCGTGAAGCTGATTCAACTCGTGCCTCAGTTGCTCCTTCGTATATTCCTTTTCGATTTGCTGATGGAGGATGCCATTAGCGTCAATCTGAGCTTTTAACACCAGAAAGAGAAGCACTGAACCCAGAATTTGTAGAAATGGGCTTGAAATACCTCCAAGAACATCTCCTATTTCGCCATAACCTTTCAAATATTGCAGCGGAAGAAGAGGTGCAAACAAAGGGATAAGCAGGCAAGCCGCACCACCAATGACTATGACCCAGAAAGCTATTTTGGTAACAGGAGAGTTATAGATATTCATTTTTACACCTTTTCAGAATTTTCTTTTCTGTACGCGCTAGGAGTTTTGCCAATTTTTTTCTTAAACAACTTTTGAAAGTGTTCATGTGCCGGATACCCAATGGCTTCACTCACTTCGGGAACAGACTTACCGGATTCTTTAAGCAGCTGCTTTGCTTTTTCAAGCCGACAATAGGTTAAATAATCAAGAGGTGTCATGCCTGACAGCTCCTTAAATTTGACGCTGTAGTTCGTACGCGACATCCCCGCAATCCCGGCGAGATCGTCAAGACCCCATTTTTTATCGAGACTATGATGAATAGCTTCCAAGGTTTTGCTGAGTTGCGGATTTTCGATCAGTTTGAAGAATCCAGCATTTTTATTGGATTTGTACATGTGGATTCTTAACGCTTGCACGAAGATAATTTCGGTCAGCTTTCTGACTAACGTGTTGCTTCCAGGAAGCCCTGATTTTGCTTCCTGCTCTATAATACTTAAAAGCATGGCAAGCCAAGGCGAGTGGGAGTTATCAGCACTCTTGATATGCACGACATTTGGCAGCGAATTTAAGAATGGATGATCGGGTCCGCCATTAAAACAAAAATGTCCGCAAACGACGTTGGCTTTGAGCTTGCTCTGATCACCGTATTCCAAAACTTGAGCTTCGGTGAGGTTGGCTTTAGCTCTAAATTCGACCGCAGGCTCGGCCTTGATTTTTGGTGCACTGGCCATGGTGTGCTCCATCCCTTTGAAAAAGATCAAAATATCGCCCTGCTCCGCCAATGCTTTAAGTTTAAGTTTTGGCACCTCATACCAAAACTCGCCATGAGTCACGATGTGAAATCTCGCTAGATTCTCTTCCCGCGGGAGGCTGATGCCCCAGTCTCCCGCAAATGAGGTTCTATACCAGTAGCTGCTAGTAAGCTCTACCTTATCTAAAATTTCACTGAGAACATCCATATATAGCTCCTACGTAAACTGTCCAATAGGTCATGTTATACGAACTATTGAACATATTATATCTATTTTACATGCTGTAAAGTCAGTCTAATCAGTAAGTGGATGAAAACTAAGGAGGCTTTATGAAACTAGATTATGTGATCGTTGCCGGAGGGTGTTTTTGGGGTCTCGAAGACCTCCTTAGAAATCAGGACGGCGTGACGTCAACGAAGGTGTGTAGTGGCACTGAAATGGCGACTGCGCAAGACGTGAAGATGAGCTGTCTGATAGCAACGGATTATCAAGCAGAACCTTCTTAAATACAATTTATTCCACGCCAATACAGCGTGCTGTCTTTCAAATCACTAGGAGAAATTTATGTCACGTTTGAACACCCCTACCACAATCGACGCCGCGCCTACTGCTACCCATACCTCACTCAAGGCTGTGGAAAAACAACTGGGCCGCGTTCCTAACATGTTCCGCGTCGTTGCCAACAGCCCTGCTGCGCTGACTGGCTACCTGCAATTGAGCGCAGCATCAGCACAGGGCGGCTTGGGTACAGCGACTCTTGAGCGTATTGCCCTAGCCGTCGCTGAGATCAACGGCTGCGATTATTGCCTTGCTGCCCATTCCTTCCTAGGCCGTAAGGTGGCCAAGCTTGATGATGCTGAACTCACTGCCAACCGCAGCGGTGCATCAAATGACCCTAAGGCCGACGCAGCCGTGCGTTTTGCTGCCGCCGTAGTCCGCCAGCGCGGGCAAGTCAGCAATGACCAGGTCCAAGCGGTGCTGAACGCTGGCTACAGTGATGCACATGTAGTGGATATTCTGTTGGCTGTTGCCCTGAACACTTTCACTAACTACGTTAACGAAGTGACACAGACCGAGGTCGACTTCCCGGCCGTTCAACCACTAGGCATTGATGTCTAATCCATTGGTGCTCAACTACAGCAATTACCTAAGTTAGGTTCGACTCGAGTAAACATATAGTTTTTCTCAAGAGTCATATCATTTTAGTGGGCTACATAGAGTGAGTCCACATGGCTAAAAATAATTGGAGATATAAGATGACTATTCCCGAAATTGAAAATGGTGTCCAGACTACCAATACCCTTAGTAATAATCTCGGTGCAAAAATCACTAAGTTTGGTATAGGTGGCATCTACGTTGCCATGACGATAATATATTTGTGGTTTGGTGGCATGAAATTCACTAGCTACGAAGCAAACGGTATACATGGTTTTGTTAGTAATAGCCCTCTGCTTTCGTGGATGTATAGCTTCCTCAGCATTCAAGGATTCTCAAATTTTCTGGGTGTGCTTGAAATTTCAGTTGGCCTGTTAATCGCTGCACGAGTTTTCTCCCCTAAGCTCGCAATCTTGGGCGGTGTACTTTCAACCGGACTCTTTTTTACGACATTGTCGTTCATGCTGACTACACCCGGTGTTTTTGAGGCATCTCTTGGGTTTCCTGCGATCTCTGTGGTTCCTGGCCAGTTTTTGCTAAAAGATTTAGGCTTGTTTGTCATGTCTATATTTATCGTAGGTACATCACTTACAGCACTGGAGCACAAAAACAAATAAGCCTCACCCGAAACAACTATAAGTTAGATGGCTCCTAAACACATTAGAGAGCCTTTATTTTTATCTTTTAAGTGCTTCAAGTACGTGCCTTACTAGAGGCTGTTGATCTTTGAGTGAAAAATGAACGGCATAGCAACAAGGTATAATGGTTTCGCCAAAAATCAAAAATACCACCGAGAACGGACGTTGCTATGCCAAGGACAATGCTAACAGATAACGCCTAGGAAGCCCTAAAGCAAATACTTAAAGAGACAGGGCGTGTTTACAATAAATATGAACACCGAAATACACTGGAAGGCATACTTTATCGTATGCGCACAGGCATTCAGTGGCGAGATTTGCCTGAAAGATTCGGTCGTTGGAACTCTGTATTTAAGCGCTTTAACCTTTGGTCAAAGAAAGGTGTGTTACAAAAATGGTTTCAAAGCATATCGTCCGATAATGATCCAGAATGGTTGTTTATTGATGGAAGTATTGTCAAAGCGCATCAAGACAGTAGCGGAGCCGCAAGCAGTTCAGATGAAGCGATAGGAAAAAGTCGGGGTGGGAGTTCTACAAAAATTCATCTCGCTGTAGATAGCGGTGGGCTTCCCGTTTATTTTGAAATATCGGGTGGTCAGATAAATGACATTGGTTATGTGAAAAAAACCGATGCAGAAACCCAGGTACTGTTTGAATTTATCGCGCATCGATATGAAAGCGGTAGCCTGATCATCACAGCCAATCACCCGTTTAGTGCATGGGATCAGATCTTCCCAGACAGCATGATGACGGTAGCGGCCATAGATCGGCTGATCCACCACGCGACAATTATAGAATTAGAAGGAGAAAGCTATCGAAAACAACATCAATTAAAACAAGCTGGAAGTAGGAAAAATGAGAAAACCTAACCGGCCATCATAATTGACGCGAACCGGCCAAGATAGTTGACGCCGAACACAACAAATTACTTACTGTAAGAAGTGCTGTATCCGACAATGATTGAGTTGCTAACACAGCTAGCCTTGTCATTGGGCGAGAAATGGAAACATAAAAAAGATTACGAGCTCTATAAAAACCTTTCGTATTTGCTCTATTCAGTTTTTTAGTCTCAAGCAACTCGAGAAGCTGTGGCCATTTATAATGATTCCACCCACCACCTAAGACAACTAATACATTCTCAAACTCAGCCCCCTTTACACTATGCTGCGTTGCAAAAGGAGTCTGTTTTTCAATAAACCTTGTAACCTCGATAACTTCCTTATATTCGATTTCTCTTAATTTATTATAACGTTGTAGTGTTGAAGACCATTCCTCTTTAGGTGTATCTATAAATGAAAGAAGCTCCTCCTCCCTTCTAATTATTCGATCTGGTGGTAATGGCCGTTTTGTAGTCTTTAAATGATCTATCACTTGACCAATAGTTCCTTCAGTCCTTAACTTTAGTAATTGATCCTAGCCAAATAAGCAGCTATTTGATCTACAGTTGCTCTTGCTGTTCTAGAAACCCCAATGAGTGTTGCGGATGCCATGCCTGTCCATTCCCCATAGCCAACCAACCAAAGGTTATTTATTTTTACTGAGCGCCCATCATTCACAGTAACTGTCTGATCAGGCTCTACCACATCAAGACTTCTTAAGTGAGTCAATGAAGCTTTGAACCCTGTACACCAAATCACAGCATCTACTGCTTGTCTTGTACCATCAGCCCAAACAACGGAATGCTCCTCAAATGAGGTAAAAGGCTCTCTACTATGTAGTACGCCACGTTCGCGGGCCTCTTTAACACTGTCTATCATGACAATATCACCCAGACCACCAACGGGTTGATCAATCACACGACCTTCCTGTTGGGCTTTTAAACGTTCAGTTGCCCGAAGAAATAAAACACGCCCATCAACATCATCCGATAAAAATTGAGGTGGTGTTACTGTGACCCAAGTGGTATCTGCAACTTTTGAGACTTCGGCAAGAATTTGTGCCCCTGAGTTACCACCACCAACTACAATCACTTTCTTGTTGATAAAAGGCTCTGGATTTACATAATGTGCTGAATGCGTTTGTAATCCTTCAAATCGTTCATATCCTTCATAATGGGGAATATAAGGCTGACTCCATGTCCCAGTAGCACTGACCACCGCTTTAGCTCGCCAATATTGATCGCCAGCATACACATCTAAATAGCCATCTTTTTGTTCTATATGGTCGACATGAATTGGTCGAATAATTGGAAATTGATATCGTTGCTCGTATGCTGACAAGTAGCCAATCACTTCATTTCGCGTTGGGTAAGTCTGCTCAGTTGTGGGCATCATCCAACCTGACAATGAACTCCAAGTATTTGGAGAAAAAAGACGAAGAGATTCCCAAGCATGTGACCATGCACCACCTGCCTGAGATTGGTCATCTAAAATAATAAATGGAATTTTCTTACGTTTGAGGAAATAAGCTGTGGCAAGGGCTGCCTGACCACCACCAATAATGATTACATCGACTTCAGTTTGTAATTGAGTCAAAGCTTCTCTCCTATTATTTATAGTCATAATCAAAATAACGCCCAGTCTACTCAACAGACTGGGCGTATTTTATAAAATTTTCAAGCGTTTAAATGAGCCTTTCAATTGCTCAATTGATCAAGATACTTTTCGGCATCCAAAGCTGCCATACAGCCTGAGCCTGCCGAAGTAATTGCTTGGCGATAAATGCTGTCCGCAACGTCACCCGCAGCAAATACCCCTGCCACAGAAGTTGCTGTTGCATTGCCTGAAGTACCACTTTGTACTTGAATGTAGCCATCACGTAGGTTGAGTTGGCCGTCAAACATACCTGTATTCGGTTTGTGACCAATAGCAACAAATAAGCCCTGAACTTCAATATCTTGTATGCTTTCGTCCAAAGTTGACTTCAAGCGAACTGAAGTAACACCAGTATTATCACCTAAGACTTCATCAACTTGATTGTTCCAAAGAATACTAATTTTGCCTTCTTTTTCTTTGGCAAAAAGATGATCTTGTAGAATTTTCTCTGAACGTAAACTGTCTCTACGGTGAACTAAGGTGACATGTTCAGCGATATTTGAAAGATAAAGTGCTTCTTCAACTGCTGTGTTACCACCACCCACGACCATGACTTTTTGATTCTTATAAAAGAAACCATCACAAGTTGCACATGCGCTGACACCTTGACCCATGAATTTAGCTTCAGATTCAAGACCCAAGTATTGTGCTGTCGCACCTGTTGCAATAATCAGTGCATCACAAGTAAAGTCTTCCATGTCGCCTTTTAGCACAAATGGACGGACGCTTAAATCAACTTCATTGATGTGGTCATACACAATCTCTGTACCAAAGCGTTCAGCATGGGCTTGCATTCTTTCCATAAGTGCAGGACCAGTTAAACCTTCTGGGTCGCCCGGCCAGTTATCTACCTCAGTGGTCGTTGTTAATTGACCACCAAGTTGTATACCCGCTATCAATGTAGGTTTTAAGTTTGCACGTGCTGCATACACAGCAGCACTATAACCCGCAGGCCCTGAACCTAAGATCACTAATTTAGAATGTCTCTTTTGCATTTCTGATCACCTAAAGTTTATAAGCTACGTTGATTGACACGCTTAGATAATTCTTCTGCTGACTCTTTTCGCTCTGAATAACGGTCCGTGAGGTACTGACTCTGCCCACGAGTGAGCAAGGTGAACTTATATAGTTCTTCCATGACATCGACAATTCGATCATAGAAGGATGAAGGTTTCATCCTGCCATCTTCTTCAAACTCTAAAAAAGCTTTGGGAATAGACGATTGGTTTGGAATGGTGATCATCCGCATCCAACGGCCTAAAATACGCATCTGGTTTAGGCTGTTAAAGGACTGCGAACCACCACTGACCTGCATCAAAGCTAAGGTCTTACCTTGCGTTGCACGAATTGCACCGCCTGCCAATGGTATCCAGTCAATTTGCGATTTGAAAATTGAACTCATGGAGCCATGACGCTCAGGCGAGCACCACACCATTCCTTCTGCCCAAGCGAGTAAATCATGCAACTCTTTAACCTTTGGATGTTCAGTGTCCGCATCTTCAGGTAAAGGCAGCCCTTTAGGATGAAAGATTTTTACTTCGGCACCAAACTGCTCCAAGATACGACCAGCTTCCATCACCGCCAATCGGCTGTATGAACGCTCACGGTTAGAACCATACAGCAGCAAAATACGGGGTGGATGATCCAATTCTTTAGCTTGTACCTTTTCTAAAGTCGGTTGATCCAAAAGATTCATATCTACATTTGGGAGAGTCATAGAAATTACACCTCTGCTTTAAAAAACTTTATTCTGAGCCACAAAGACACACTGACTAAAGCAATTAACACTGGTACTTCAACCAATGGGCCGATTACCGTGGTAAATGCGACTGGTGAAGCTAAACCAAAGGTCGCAATCGCGACGGCCAGCGCCAATTCAAAGTTATTTCCCGCAGCAGTAAAAGAAATTGCTGTGGTTTTAGGATAATCGTTCCCCATCCATTTGCTCATGAAGAAGCTGATGAAGAACATCACGATAAAGTAAATGGTCAATGGGATCGCAATACGCAAGACATCCATCGGTAAGCTCACCACATCGTTCCCTTTCAGGCTAAACATCGCCACAATCGTGAACAATAAAGCCAGTAGACTCAGTGGACTAATCTTAGGTAAGAAGACATTTTGATACCAATCCAGACCTTTAGCTTTCACTAGAGTGAATCGCGTCATAAAGCCAAGGAAAAATGGAATCCCTAAGTACACCAGTACCGCATGGGTAATGGTCCAGAAATCGACATTGATCACTTGCCCTGCAACACCAAAATAAGGTGGCAAGAAGGTTAAGAATAGCCAAGCATAAGTACTAAAGAACAAAATCTGAAAAATACTGTTAAAAGCGACCAGTGCTGCGACATATTGGTTATCACCACAGGCCAAACCATTCCAGACCAGAACCATCGCAATACATCGTGCTAAGCCAATCAGGATTACGCCTGTCATGTATTCGGGATAACTCTGCAAAAATATGATTGCCAATGCAAACATGAGCACGGGAGCGATCAGCCAGTTTTGTACTAAGGATAAAGTCAGTGTTTTCTTATCCTTAAATACTTGCGGTAACGTCGCATAGTCCACTTTTGCCAGTGGCGGATACATCATGAGAATAAGACCAATCGCAATAGGAATATTGACTGAATCCACACTCATTTTATCCAAAGCGACAGAGGCTTGCGGAAAGAACACGCCTATCGCAATCCCCAACGCCATAGCAATAAAAATCCATAGCGTGAGGTTACGATCTAAAAAGGATAATCTTTGTTGAGCCATGATGTTCTCATTCAATATGCGAAATTTGATTGATTGCAGCAATCAAATCTGGGCGAGGCATATGCGCTGTATCGAGTGCCAATAAAGCGTCTAAGCGACGGTTGATATGATCAACAGTGACTTGGAATGCTTTGAGCTTTTCTTCTTTAGGTAAATCCAAATGTGAAGGATCAGCCAAACCCCAATGTGCTTTGATTGCACCACCTAAATACAGTGGACATGCTTCTTGTGCTGCCGAATCACAGACGGTAATCACAACGTCAGGTTGATATTGTTCGCAGTCATCAATGGTTTTACTCCACAAACCATCTGTTGAAAGACCCAAATTTTCTAATGTTTCAATGGTCAATGGATGTACTTGCCCTGATGGCTTACTACCTGCACTGTATGCTTTCCAACCCTCTGGGGCACGACTATTAAACAGCACTTCTGACAGGATGCTACGACAACTATTTCCAGTACACAAAAAAAGGAATTTCATATTTTTCTACTCGCAATAACTATTGATTTGTTGAAATGATGGAGCAACTTTTGGCTGTAAATCAGCATTTTTAAGGGTGTTAAGTACGTCTATACACCAAGTGGGTAAATTGGGATTGAGACTGTAATAGACCCATTGCCCTTGGCGTCGATCTTGTAAAAGACCAGAAGAACGCAGTAAAGCTAAATGCCGTGAAATCTTGGGTTGGCTCAACTCTAGTTTTTCAGTCAAATCACAAACACACTGTTCATTATTTCCAAGAACCAACATGACGATATTGAATCGCGTTTCATCAGCTAAGCATTTAAAAAAATTGATTTGATCCATATTTTTTACTCACTCAAACATATGGATATATCAATATTCACATATGTCCATGAAATTTTTATTTCAATCGCTGCCCATTTGCATCCAGTACTTGTTCACCATCTTCTTTAGTGAAAGCACCCTTTTGCGGGAGTGGCAGAATTTCTAAAACCAGTTCTGACGGACGACTTAAACGAGTTCCTAGTTCAGTCACCACGAATGGACGGTTAATCAAAATTGGATACTGAAGCATAAAGTTAAGCAATTGATCTTCAGTCCAATCCTCTTGATCAATTCCTAAATCTGTATATGGAGCAACATTTTTACGAATCGCTTCTCTCACCGTTAAACCCGCATCCGCAATCAGCTGAATAAGCTCACTTTTAGATGGAGGATTAACAAGATATTCAATAACTTCAGGTTCAATATTGGCATTACGAATTAATGCCAATGTATTACGTGACGTACCACATTCAGGATTGTGATAAATCTTAACGTTTGGAGTAGCAGACATTTGCTCAAACTCAACAGGATCTTTGAATATATTTATATACGAATAAACATATATATGCAATTCCAAATATACCCATTTTCATAATAAAACTTCTACTTCAAAATTCTAACTTTAATTATGAAGATACAAACAGCGATAATTTCACCGCTGTTCGATATTCAACTTAACTATATGCGGCTAGCAATCTGATACGTAACAAAAGAGAAGAAATATGCTAGTGAAAACAGATAGGTAGCCATAATAATTGGTTGTTTCCAACTACCTGTTTCACGCTTGATTGTTGCTAATGTTGCAAGACAATGAGGTGCAAAAACAAACCAAACCAAAAGTGATAAGCCTGTTGCAAGTCCCCATCCATCAGGCCCAGAAATTTGACTGAGCAGAGTTTGTGTGACTGTATCTTCATCCCCAGACATAGCGTAAATCACACCTAATGCAGCAATAATTACTTCACGGGCTGCCATTGCCGGAATGAGCGCAATACAAATTTCCCATGTAAAGCCGATTGGGGCAAAAATAGGGTGAATGATGTGCCCCAACTGCCCTGCTAGGCTGTAATTAATTGCAGGCATTGTGGCGTTATCTGGTGGCTGAGGGAATGTCACGAGTACCCATAACAAAATTGATAAAGCGACAATAATTCCACCAACTCGCTTTAAGAAAATTGTTGCTCTGTCATATAGGCCTAATGCCACATTTCTAATATCTGGTAAACGGTAAGTCGGCAATTCAAAAATAAAAATACTTTCAGTTTTATCTTTTCGAACTAACTTTAAAAATAAAGAAACCAATAGCGCAGATATGATTCCTGACATGTAAAGTCCGAACAGAACTAAACCTTGTAAGCTGAGCCACCCATAAACCAACTTATTAGGAATGAACGCGGCTATTAATAAAGCATATACAGGCAGTCGAGCAGAACATGTCATTAATGGCGCAATCATAATCGTTGCTAAACGATCTCGTTCAGAGCTAATACTTCTTGTTGCCATGACTCCGGGAATAGCACAAGCGAAACTGGAAAGTAATGGAATGAATGAACGACCGCTTAACCCTGCTTTAGACATAAGCTTGTCTAATAAGAAGGCTGCTCTTGGCAAATAACCCGATTCCTCTAAGATCAAAATAAAGAAGAAAAGGATAAGAATTTGAGGCATATAAGCTAGAACGCTGCCTGCACCCGCAATCACACCATCAACAATCAAACTTCTTAATAATGGATGCGAAATCAAGGGGCCAATTGCACCACTTAGCCAAGTAATTGAGTCTTCAATAAAAGCAATGAAAGGCTGTGCCCAAATAAAAACGGCCTGAAACATGACAAACATGGTCAGCGTCAAAATTAGTAGGCCAAAGACAGGATGTAAAAATATTTTGTCTAAAAATGCAGTTCGTTTATCACCACTGTCATTTTTTAAAATAACTTGCTTAGTAATGTATTTAATCTGATCAAAATGATTTAGCTCAGAATGATAAGGTGCAACAAATAGATTTTTTTGATCTAACTGCGTTAATAGCTCCTGAATCCCTTTTGTTTTCACAGCGACGGATTCAACAACAGGCACTCCTAAAAGTTTTGATAGTTTTGAGGTGTCAATTGAAATTCCACGTTTTTTTACTTCATCCATCATATTCAAGACAAGTAACATCGGTCTATTTAACGCTCTGACCTCTAGTACTAGGCTTAAATGAAGGTGAAGATTTGTAGCATCAACAACACAAACAAAAATGTCAGGTAATACTTCACCTTTTAGCTCACCGAAGCAAACAGCTCTTGTTACTTCTTCATCTAAGCTACTTGGTTTTAAACTATAAGTCCCCGGCAAATCCAATACTCGAACGGAATCTCCTGAAGGTAACTTAAAGAAACCCTCCTTACGTTCAACAGTCACACCCGCATAGTTTGCAACTTTTTGTCGAGTACCAGTAAGAGTGTTAAAAAGTGAGGTTTTACCACAATTGGGATTACCAATGAGTGCAATATTTTTAGTGTTCATTGATGATCTCTACAAAAACTCGTTCAGCTTCATTTTTTCTTAGGGCAAAGCGTGATGTTTCGATTTGAACTAAGATTGGATCGCCACCAAATAACCCCTTTTCAAGAACTTGTAGAGATTCCCCAACTCTAAAACCCAGTAACTCAAGTCTTTCAAGTACAGGGTCTTTGTTGGTGTATTGATCCCCTTTTTTGAGATCAACAATCTTTGCAAACTGATTTGGTTTCACTTGAAATAAGTTCATTATAAAAGTCCTACTTCAAGGCCAAAATCTTTCGAGCACCATTCAGCACGAATAAAGAAACAATAATTCCAATAATCAGGTCAGGGTAAGCTGAGCCTGTCCAAGCAACGAGTACTCCTGCGAGAATTACACCCATATTAACGATCACATCATTCGCTGAGAAAATCCAACTTGCCTTCATGTGAGCACCACCATCTTTGTGCCCAGATATGAGATATAAACAAGTGACATTCGCGGCAAGTGCAAAGAAGCCGATGATAATCATGAGATTAGATTCAGGTTCACTACCAAACATAAAACGTCTAACGACATCAACAATAACAATTACAGCTAGTAAGAGCTGAATCCAACCAGCGAAGTGAGCTGCTCTAACTTGATATTTTGCTGCTTTACCTACTGCATAAAGTGCAATGCCATAAACGGCAGCATCAGCAAACATATCCAGAGAGTCGGCGATTAATCCTGTGGAAGCGGCAATAATGCCACTAATAAACTCAATGACAAAAAGCACTGCGTTAATTGCGAGTAGTATTTTGAGAACTTTAGCTTGACTAGTTGGATCAGGACTGTCAGGTAAAACTCCTGTTGATTCAACAGTACTTTCGAGCTTCGCTCCAAAACCTAGACCCTCAAGTTTCGTTGTGATTTCTGAGATTCCATCGGTATGGAAAACCTGTAACTTTCTATTTGGAAGATCAAAAGCTAAAGCTTTGACCTCACTTAGTGGTGCTAAAGCCATTCGCACCATTTGTTCTTCTGCGGAACAATCCATTTTAGGTATGATATAGGTGCTGGTCTGCTTCGAGCTTTTGTTATCAATATAGGTTTCAGTTGAATTTAACTTTGCTCCAAAACCGAGTGCTTCAAGTTTTGAAGTAATTAAATTTGTATTGCCTTCATGCAAAACTTTTAGATTTCGATTTGGTAAGTCAAAAATTAAACTATTAACGCTTTCTAAAGAGGACAAAGACATTCTGACCATCTGTTCCTCTGCGGAACAATCCATTTTAGGAATGGTGTAATCGCTAATGAGAATTGCTTTGCCTATTTCTTTATGTATGTCTTGTTGCTGATTACTTGTATCTGTTCCACAGCATGATTTAGCCTTTGTTGAACAAGGCTGACTACCACCACAAGCATCTACAATGATCTGCTCTTTAGACTCGCTAGCAATACCTTTATCACAACAAGACTTTTTATTTGTTTCAGTTTTTAAATCTGTACCACTACAAGAATCAGTTTCAGATATATTTTGTTTGGGTTTAGTATCGTCACAAGAACTTTCATTACAACCGCAACCACTCATGGATGTACCTATAGTCATATTTTCACTTATTGCATATTAGAATCCCTATAGCTACTATAGAGTCAAGCTAGATTTGGTTGATTTCAATGTTTTTAAAAATAGGTGAGTTATCTGAGAAAACTTCTTGTTCAGTACTAACTATTAGATTCTATGAGAAGGAGGGTCTTATTCCTCAACCTGAAAGAACTGAGGGGAACTATAGAATGTACTCCGAAGCTTATATCGACCGATTAAAATTTATAGTTAATTGCCGCTCTCTAAATATGAATCTAAATGAAATCAAAAGATTGCTTTCTTATAAAGATTTACCTACCCAAAACTGTTCAGAAGTAAATGAATTAATTGACGCACATATTGTAGATGTACAAGAAAGTATCAAAAATCAGCAAAAACTAATTGAACAATTATTAGATATAAGAAAGACATGCGATGGTTCATGCACAGTTGATAGATGTGGTGTATTGAAAAATTTAGCTTGAATAAATACAAAGTTTAGACTTAATACGATAGCTCTATAAGCTATTGATACTAAATATGATAAAAAATAAATCGAGTGTATAACTCGTAAAGAATCTAATGATTCTTTACGATTAGCTTCAATTCACTGTCCTCACACTCCCCTGCAACCCTTGCTGAATATCCTGCACAAAACCATCCCCATGATTGAGCTTTGCTTTAACCTTAGGTTTCGACTCAGGTTTCATTTGCTCAGATTCAACAAGTCCATCTGTATAAAACTCATCTACCAAATCCAAGCCTTCCTCCACATTCACCTCAAACTGCGAATTTACATAGCCCTGTAAAGCGGCCTGATCTAAGGCATGTTGATTAAAACCACACAACTTACTCTTCTGATCAATCTCCTTAGCTGTATGTATCGCGTCTTGCAAATGAATGCCTTCACGTAAAGTCAAATCCACGTAATAGACAGGGGTGCGATAACTTTGAGTGGTGCTCTTGCCTCTCAGTGTGAGTTGTAGAGGTAGGCATGAAAGTAAGCCATTGGATGCAGCATGGTAGTAACTGAGCCGAGCAGCTAAGGTACGAATACTGTTAAAGCCGGTGGTTCTAAAAACGAAAGTCCCAAACTCATCCGATTCATCGAGATTCACATAGAGACGACCATAGGGTTTACACAATCCTCCTTGTGCCAATGGACATAGATCAGGTGAAGGACAGGGGTGATGTTCAACCCCTTGATTGGTTAAGCGCTGACAAGTTTCACCATTACCGATACACACAGGTCGCCCTGTTTGTCGATCAAATAGACTGTACTCTGCCCTAAGATTGAGTTCAGGATCATTAAAGATCATACGGACTGGAATGCTTCTAAGTTTTTGGTTTTGAGCTTTGGCTCGTAGTTGCTCATCTAGGGGGTGTTTGATCCAGCCCTCTTTGTTTTGGATTTGGGATGTCAATGTAAATTGATCATCCTTTTCAGGCAGACGTTTGCCGTTCTTTTCCACAACTTTGCCGATACTGATTCTGCCAAGTATTGGCGGTGTGATTGCTAGACCTTTAATCATGGTCCTTTCCTCTTATCTTTAAATAAATTGCTGTATTGATTAAAAATGAAATGGGCATAAAAAATCCCATGTTATCTTTAAATAAATTGCTGTATTGATTAAAAATGAAATGGGCATAAAAAATCCCATGTGCTGAGGCATGGGATTTCTAGGCTGGTTGGATATTTTGCTTAGGCTAAATTACTTTCAACCATCATTGGTATAGATGTTAAAACGCCGTGAACCTGTTTTACTTTGCGGGAATTGGCTGAGGTATTCAGGGTGTGATTTCAGCAAAGCCTTGGCATCTAAGCTGATTGAATCCTTAGCCTTTTTCCACGTCACTGAGCCTGCTTTAAAAGTGGCACGCTCCGCCTGCTGCATCTTGGCTTGCAGCTGGTGCTTCAGCAGATCAAACTGCTCCTGATGCTTGTCGATTTGATTACGTGCCTGAATCAGCTGTTCAAACTGCTGGTTGGCCTGCTCATCCCCAGATAAGTCTGCAGTGCTCAATGGCACATGTTCGGGATACAGCTGCTGTAAAGCCTTGGCTGCCGATGCGCTGGCATCTGCATCAGGCGGTGTATCCTTCTCGACACATTCCCAGAAGTAACGTTCTGCATTCACAATATGCTGAATGACCGATTCACTGCGGGTCACTTTAAAAATCCGCGTTTCATGTCCGCAGAGCAGTACACAGATATGCGCTGCTTTCTTTCCCGTTACGGCCAATTGATGCTGTACCTGACACAGCACATATAACGGCACACCATCCCGCCACAGCTTGGCGCCATGTTCACCAGCAGTTTTGCATTCCAGAATCTGCACATCTGCATCACCCACTACGGAATAATCTAAGTTAGCTAACATGAAATGCTTGTCTGGGTCAGGATGCTGCAGCACAGCATTCACGCGGCGGACTTTATAGTTGGTATGCATGCTGTAGTATTCAGCAACAAGCGGTTCAAGTCGCTTGCCCCAATATAAAGGCGCATGGCCTTCGCTTTCATCTTCGATGGATTGCTTGATCCTACCTGTTTTGATCATCCACAGTTCCAGCATCGACATATAAGGATTGAGTCCGCAAGCTGCAGCACAGTCACTGCTGCCGATACCTTGCCTGCGTACTTCCAGCCATTCGGCTTGGCTCATATTTTTGGTTTCTACAAAGCGTTTGGCGGTAATAAGTTTAGGTGACCTGAATCCTATAGGTTGTTTAGATGCTGCAGATGGATTTGATAAATTATTCATTGTGAATTCCTCAATTTTAAATTTTTGGCATAAAAAAACCACATCCGAAGATATGGTCTGATATTTCTAAATGAATCTATTTTAAAATGAGACGACTGCTAAATGGCGCTTTAGGTTTTCTTCAGAAACGCCAGCTATTACAATTTCTAAAATGTCTGCATTTAATTGAAGACCTTGATTAAAGGAATAGCCAAAATTACCTTTTATCGTTTCTACTAAAACATCGAAAGATTTCTTATCTTTCATTTTTAATAAAAAACTTTCATCCCCTAATTTCTTAATTGAAATGATACTCACTGTACTCTCCGTTTTACTATTTATCTTGCAAATAGTTAGTGGAGCTTAGAAATCAGGATTTCAATAAGAAGTGTTCAAATAATTGTAAATACACAGATTAGGACAACATCAGTAGCGCCTGTTCCAGTCCACGTTGTTTTAAGCCTGCCCCTGCTCCAAACCATGCTGAATCCAGCCGGTGATCCTGACTCATGGCTCGACGTTCATGATCTGCAAATTCCGTGATACTGCACAGCAACCCATAAGCCGTATCTTTGGCTGAGCTGAGTTCTGCCCCTCGGCCATGCCCGTTAAACATAGTCATGACTTTCGACATGGCTCGGCCATTCGGTTCAACCTTGTCTTTGCTTTGTGATTTACTGGCTACATTGCGGTAGAACTGGATAATGCCTTCATCCTGCTGCATTGGACTGAGGCTGGTATTGTTAAATACCGCGTCAAAATAAGCAGCCGCTTCTTGTTGAGTGACTTTACGTTGACTGAGTTGCTTCATTTCATACATGTGTTCATCCCATTGCCGTACTGAGATTCCCAACTGCTGTTTGATCTTATCTGCATCAAAACGGGTACTGTGTGGGACTTTGACCACGCCTGCACTGCTGTTCTGTCCTTTTAGGGCAATGGCTAAAGTGTTGTTGCACACTACGCGGATTGAAGTAAATTGCGCTGTGGTCGCCAGCGTTCCGTCACAGCCCGTTGCCAACAATATATAGCCATTACTAACATCTTTACCTTTGAGTGCCGCGCTTTGTCCTGTTCTGGCTAAAGCCCAGAATTTCTTTCCGCCTTTCAATACGCCTGCGGTTTCCAGTTCAAAGCCTGATTGCTCTGTTAAATCTCGGTAGAACTCCAACACCTCTGCAGGCTGCACTTCCTGATAACGCTGACTGACCACCGATAGAGGTGCATGGGTATCCGAGCGATAAAGTACGCGCTGTTCTTCATAAGGCATGATGATGTTTTGTCCGCGTTCATTTTGCGCCATATAGCTGACATCAGAAGATTCAATGCGCCAGTCCATGCCGGCCTGCTGTGCCCATACTTCAATCGGCTGATTATGCGTAAGCTGGTTGCCGAGGCCATGCCAAGGGGTGTCACCGACATAAGCCATTTGTTCAATTTGATGCGCCATGTTTATATTTCCTATAAATGTATGTTGAAATTCATGTTGTTGATTAAATGTGTTTAAGGTTTGTGGCTTGAGCTTTATGATTTTTTGCCCCAAACAAAATGCTGCTGACAGTCCTGACAAATATATTGATCTTCATTGCGATAATATTTTTCGTAGCAGAATTGGCTGACAACCACCAGCACACCGCCAATCACTACACCTACAGCAGCACCTGCCGCAGGTGAAAAGCCGACCTTCTTAGCAAGTCTTGCTCCCAGCACAGCCATTTGTGCAGGTGAGATATTGCGCTGAAGCTGTTCAAAGTAATTTGCGTTTGATTTGCCAGATGCGGTTTGTCTGACATTGCCCGACTTGCAGTAGGGACATTGAATGATGGACACGGTATATTCCTTGTCAGATGTACCCTGACAAAAGCTAAAGTGAAGGCATAAAAAAACCGCATCCTTTTAGGACACGGTTTAGTCAGTTCTAGATTAATGTTTAGATTAAATACGCTTAGTTAAAGCTGTAGCTCGCTGTTCCCTGCTGTGTTTCAACATCAACACGCACAACATTATCGTAACCGCAGCCGGTTAATTTCAGCCTTAAACGCAAGCCCATTTTAAAATGCTGCGGGTATTCCAGTGATCTGCGGTAGCCTTCATAACTGCATTCACCATTGTTGATTAAAACGTTGGTGACATCGATGGGATCTGGACTGTTGGAACGAATGGTGATGACATGCGCCACTTGGTTTTGTGCATACCAGTTGCTGGTATCTTCTACATTCATTTCAACACTAAAAGTATTGGGATCAAGGCTGGAGTCGCACCCGTACAGCATCATGCCTGCAGCAGCCGTTACTGCCAGCAGGATCGATTTAAAATATTTATTCATAGCAATCATCCTCAGCAGTAGTTGTAGCTGACGCCGTAATCACCGGTCTCTAAATCAATACTGACCAGATGAATTTCACAATCTGTACCATTATCAAATTTATAAACGTAGTAACGGTTGCCCGCCTGCTCTGACTCTAATGCGCCGTGTTCCTGCAAGCTAAAGCCGCTCACGGGTTTACCCGTATCTTTCGCAGCTTTGGCAAAAACCAGCTGCTGATACTTGTCTATATTTTTTTGCTCAAATTCAGGCAGGTCTGCATAAGGAAGCATGGACAGCAAGGTATCTGCAGCTTTCAAATTTTGATCAAACTCAAAGCTCAGCAATTCAGGTTCATGCTGCGCCGAACTTGAGCCCTTGCTGCCAGCAGTCAATTCCTCTACATCAATGCCATCAACTTCCGCAGCAGGAATGCCTTCCGAAGCAGCAGCTTCTGACGCTGGAATATCACTCGTGCCAGCTGCAGCTGTTTGCACAGGTTTCTGAACGCTGGAATTGGCACTGAAAAAATAGAATCCGGATACGATAATAAGCGTCAAAGCCAGAATAGCTGCCAAACCCAAAATGGTTTTTTGGTTCATCTCAAATCTCCTGTACTTTAGTTCGGTACAGAGACTTGGCCATTATTGGCGTTATAGTGGACAACGCGCGGACAGCCGCCCTGAAAGTTCACCGTGAAATTACGCCAGCCGCGGTTGCCCGGATTGGTTTTATACATGCACTGATACACGCCTCCACCTAAATTTCGAGCCTGCACAAAATAGGATTCACTGGCTTGCGCAAACCAGCCTGCCTGCGCCCATGACGCGCCTGCAAGAAGTGATGAAATCAGGGCAGTTTTTAGGAAAGTTTTTAACATAGTCATTTTCTCTTTTTACAGGCATCACCGGTCTTCAGCAGATCCGGTGTCCCCCATGCAATCTTTGTTGGAATGAATATCTAAGTTTTTGAATTTTTTATAGACGATAAAGCGTACAGATCTACTTAGCTCAAAACAGCATTAGAGATTCATCTTCATATCGGTAATATGTATTTGAAAAAGTTTTATTCTTAAAAAGCTATAAACACAGCTATGCACAGCACGCGGGCCTAATGACCCATCGGCACAAATACTGAAAAAGAGAAAAATAAGGGATGATATTGATGTAAGCGCATGGCGTACTCCTTTGTTTTAAAAGAATTCTGCCAATTCACTGCTAATATGATGGTGGCAGAACGAAGAAGGGTTAGCAGACTGGTAACAAAGAAACCAGCACGCGCAAGCGCGTCCCCCCTCCGCCCTACCGCAAAGAAAGGGGGACGAACGGGTCCACAACATGCAAAATCAGATTTCGCATATTGTCTTTGTTAATGGGTCTGCTAAAACCCGCTGACGATGTAGGTCAGCAGGCTAAGGATAATCTGCACGGTGTAGAGCGTCAAGCAAGTGCTGGAATGCAATATGAATTTTCAGCGCCGTACCGGGGCTCCATCAAACCATTTAAATCCTTTCGGGTAGATGCAGATTCTACTCGGAAGCCCAAACTGACCCGTTTGATTCTCCGGCATGCTATTTAATGCACCCAAAGGACAGCCCGCTTCTTCTTGCATGATCCGGTCAATCCGCAGCGCGTTTTGTGCATCAGCATCGGAAAGCTGATGATGCATTTCTGGATAAACGCATGTGCCCAAATATCCAGTCGCTCTCATCCAGTGCTCTCTGATCTCATTGCAATATCCCAAAGGGTCAGAATAGAGTGATCGGTTAAAGCTCAGATAAAAGTGAATCACATAGCGCTGCTGAACATCATCCCGTACAACCTGATAAAAGCGGTAAACGACTTGCGTTCTATACCAATACTCAGCCGCTAGACTTTTTTGGAAATTTAATAAATACCGCTCTAACTGCCGTATGTCGATCATTTCATTTCCTGCCTCATTTAAGCTCAGTTCTACTTTCAAATCCGCAGCATCTGGATAGATTTGACTGGTATTGCAATAAGATTCTCTCAGCTTTTCAATTTGCTTTTCATAACGCTCATTCTGCTTGTGCATTTCTTCAGTCAAGCTGGTGCTTTCAAACAGTATTCTCAACCGCTTTACGATCTTATTGATATAAAAACCAGCGCTTCTTTGCGCCGTGACCTCAAAGAACCGAATCTGCTCTTCCTGTAATACACTGCAGTAAGCCTGAAAGAACTTGTCTGCCCAAAAGGAAAAAGATAAATGCTCATGAATGCCAACGGCCATCATTCTGCGCCACGATGAAAAATAGTCAGACAGCTTGCGTTTAAACTCATCATCGATATTCTTGTGATGAGCATCGTAATCAGTACCTTCTGGAATTGGAGCAAATCGAGTCGTTTGGTAATGCTCTAAAACGTCTTGTTCTAAACGTACTGCTGCAGACTCTAACTCTGAATGACTCATGTGCTGTCCTATGAATGAATTGATTTCATAGAACTGGCATCTTCATAATTTTTTAAACCAAATCTCCTCTTCCAGCTTTGCTAAAGCAGTCTGCGCATTCCACTCTTTGATTCTTCTATTTTCTTCTGTATCAGGTATTGGGCGACCATGATGCTGATAATCTCCTTTATAAAACGTTTTACGTCCTTGTGGTTTAACCAATAACGTCTGCTCGTATTTATCAGGGTCACTGAGATACGCAACTGCACCCAAAGCATTATTGCCTTGTTCGGGTATTGCTCGACGAATATCTCCAATGCCTAAACAACCTTGCTTCTCGTAGTTTTCTTTATTTTCTGTCGTGTTGATGTTCCATCCCGTCCCTTTGCCTAAAGTAATCTCATTCCACTTCTCAATGACCCCTTCAGCAATCTTATAATCGCTCTGGTGCTCAGACCGATTAATCACCAATGCCAAGTGAGCATGAAAACCCTTTGTAATCCCTTGCTCCAGTGCGATTGCATAGGTTACTAATGCATCAAAACAGCCATTTTTATCAGTAATCACAGCACGGAAGCTATCGATATGCTGATAGAAGTCATGCACCGTAATCTCACTCATGCTGTCCTTGCTATAGCTCAAATCCACTCTGATCACCAAAACCGAATAATATCCCTTAATTGCACCTTCGAACTCCTCAAGTAATGCCACTCGATTCAATCCTTTCCGTCTTGTAAAGCTTTTGATCTCCTCGCGTATCATCCCTCGATGCGCATGTAAGATTCGTCTTAGAGCCTTAATTGCACCTATAGACAACCCTGATAGATATTCACCAACGCTGAGCATTCCACGCTGGCTATCGACATGTTCAGTGACTGCAATAAATGCCCTAATTGAGGCTGCATACTCAACCCCTTCTTGCTTAAAAGCTTCGAATGCACAGTACAGACGTTCCAGATTGAAAATGAAATCTTCATTCGTCATATCAAAATTAAGACATACATCTACACAGGCATGAATGGCATACAGCACCCCAGCCTGATGATCTAAATCGAATTGCAGCACGTTGAACTTCCTTAACTATGATGAGCGTCATAGTTAAGCAATGGACTTATTTTTTTAAATGACACCCAGATCTAGAGTAAGGATTAGTCATCCGATATTCCCATGTATCGAATCGTGCTCTCATCCTGCATAGGCTATTGATCAATAGCGTCATGTATATAGAGATATCTATTCAGTCTATATGACATATCCAACTGTTCTTGTTATAGGTATGAGTAATAGTGATTGTATTGATATATAGAGTACTTATAGTTCTATGATCTATAGCAACAAGTCTAATATTAGTATTAATCTCTATATTAATAATATAAAAACCGTCTTAGCGTAAATGCAATAACCATAGTCCAGCCGATCAGCAGGATTTCCAAACCTTTGGCTAGAATAGGCTTTTTATATATTTCAGCGTTACGATAGTTAGGTCAGAAAAATGATTTTCCAATCATTAAGCTAGATCATCTATTTAAATAACGATAAACATCGATGATGCATTAATCCGTAATCCTTAAGCTCGTCCAGTGTTGGTGAAATTTCTGTCATGTGCTGTACAGGAAAATCAAAGGGAGTTCCATCCTGCAACGGTTTTTGAAATTCCAATTCACATAAGAAATACTCGTCAGCTTTTGCATGCTGATCAGGTACAAAGCAGCAGCTATAAGTGTTCTGGATAAAAGAACGAGGCAGGATTCTAAAAGGCATCACCACTTCTCCTGCCTCTGCAAATGCCCGGCCCAGGCCCGTCTTAGCAGCTTTGCGTTTGTCATCAATATCAGAATGTTTCCGTATACATTGCTGAAAAAAGTAAATTTGGTTATATGCAATCAAGTCCATAAGAGCCATTAAAAACTGATGAACTCTAGACTGTTCAACCTTTAATCTGAATGTGATCGATTTATTTTTGTCAGACTCATTTTTTTGAGTGAGATCTTCTCTAATTCTATTGATTTGAGTCGCTTGCAATGAATATGGGTAGAGAAAATCTGTACACCCTAAGCGTTCAAAACTTTCTTCGTCGATTACTACTGGGTTAGCATCTCTCAGCATCTTAAAAAGCGTTTTATTCTGGCTATATATCTGGCAGCACCACTGCTCAAGTAAACTCTGAAAAAGACCTAAGCGGTTATGCATTCCACTGAGTTTAATAGGCTGTGTACATTCCACACTGTCTAAAGCTACTTCATCCTTCAAAATATTTTCATGCGGCTTTAAATAAAACGCAGCTGATAATGGATTTTCTGGATGCAGTTTCTTTAACTCTAAATAATGATCATACAACTTCATTATTTCCTGCTGTTGTAACACAACATAATTTGCATAACCTACAGCTTCACGAGGCAGAGGAATAAACGGTTTCATCCAGCACAAAGGATCATGTAGCAGATAATTGTTTTTGCAATTCAATACTTTCAAGCCAGCATCTGAATCTTCACTTTTAGTGTTTGACACCAAGTCACTCTTTGGATTCAGCATAGTAAAAATAGACGCCACTTTCTGAACTTCAAAAACATGAGGCTGCGGGTACTTTAAAATATAAAACTTCCCATAAATTGCAGCATCACCCCAAAATTGATGCGAAAGGTTTAAAGCATATATTGGAGACTCTGTTTGAATAAAACTATTTCGAATTGCTCCATCGGCCTGACTTCGAATAAATCCCATTTCTTTTAGCTGTTGTATAGCACGGTAAATAGACTGCTTTTTTAAACCCGTTGCCTGCTCGATTTCACCAATTCCACAGCCTCTAACAATCCCAAATGAATCTGCACTGTAAAGCAATCGCAATAAAACAAGATAACTTCGATAATCAAGATTGCAATCGGTCTCTATTTTTTTAGGTAAATTGCTGATGCTTATCCCATCACTTTTTATAAATAGAATTGAAATAAAATTTAATAAAGGAAATTTCTTGTACATGCTTTTAGTACTATTTACCATCCAGCTAGCCGGCATTATTAAATCAACACCAATATAATCGAGATTAAGGCGTAAGTGACGAACACGAGCCCTCTTCCCCGTTTCGGGAAAATCTATTTTTAAAATCCCCTGCTGCTCCAACTCATTAAGTACATCACGTAATCTTTTAATCTGTATGCCTGTGACTTTTGCCAATTGGGCAAGCGGCAATGATGTACTCTCTACCCCAAAATTTCTAATAAAAGTGATTAGAGCCCAAACAGCTTTGGCTGAAAGCTCCCCATCTATTCTCTGATAGAAAGCTAAAAACAGGCTCAAGAAATCATGCTCAGAAAGCTTCTCATCCACAATAAAAATCTCCACTTCATCAATCCATACCCCATGCAGAGATATCATACACAAATTAAGATAGGCACAAAATGATAATTAAAAATATAATAATCAACATTTAATATTTAATTAACATTTACTTAATGTTTATTTATTGATATATAAACATTTATTTAATATCTATGAAAAATATAAAATGACACGACCACATTTAACTTTAGAGAAATGGTTATCTACTGAGACAGATCTAAAAAAAATATTCTTAGAGCAGGAAATTTTACTAAGACCAAATGAAATCAATAAGCGAGTTAAATCAGGTGAAAAGGAAATTTTTTATTCTATAAATCACCCACAGATTAAACCCAATGAAAATTCAGCAATATCTCCTCAGCATAACCAATATAATTCGACTGATATAAGCGAACTATTCACCAACCCACTTAAATTTTCAGTTGATAATTTCATTTGTAAAACAAATAATGAACACTTTGAAATTTTAAAAAAGAGATACCGTATATTTAAATATAACTACACAAATAAAAAAGATAAACGTATCAATAAACAAATCACACTGGATCAAAAGACATTAAAAGAACTAGAGAGAATCACAGAGAAGTACAAATTAAAAAGCCTGCAAAACTGCTTAGACTTTTTAATTGATCAACATAATTTTAAATTAACAGAAAAGGATAAAGTAATATCAAAGCTTCAAAAATCACTCATCGAAAACAATGATTCCCAATTAAAACAAGAGCTGAAATTAAAGGATGAAGAAATTAATCAACTTAAAACAGAGCTTGAGCAGCAAAAACATACCATTCAAGAAAACATGCGCTTATCAGCAAAAGAATTTGAGGACTACTTAATACAAACAGCTGTAAGCAAGACTATTGAATTGGAGAAAATTAAGGCTTTTTTGGGTGAAATTTCCGAAGAGGATCAGCAGACAATAAATGAAACTCTTGCACCCGAAGCTCTTAGCCAAATTGAAACCCAATTGAGAAATGAATGTGCTGAACAAAAACAATTTTTAACAATGAAAAATCAACCAAATACCAATATTGCTTTAGGGTTTGATCAACATAATCAATATAGTAATACCGTACAAAATGACGGTGAATTTCAGTCTAAGCCTTGAGCGTATCAATTTACCACCCTGACTAAAAAGTATTAAGTTTCACTGCAACATTGTATTATTTCGCGTATTAAATCAGGACGACGCCTTAAGTGATTTACCAGTACTTCATCACAGTATGCCGTATTAAACGGCAATTGCTTCTGCTGTGGAAAATATCGATCAGGGTATTGTAAAA
>NZ_QKVN01000023.1:0-68094 GCF_003231195.1 Acinetobacter sp. WCHAc060042 | reverse complement strand
ATTTAAAAATGGTCTTTCAGATCGCGCAGTCGCTTAAACTCTTCAACGTTTTCTGTACGTAAAAAAGGATTGGTTTCAAGTTCGATTTCAATACTGCTCGGGAGGGTACATTGACCCAAATAGCGCATGGTTTCTACATGGTCTAAACGCTCTTGAATGGCAATATTGTCTGGTTCGACATGGTTGGCAAATTTCGCGTTAGAGAGCGTGTATTCGTGCGTACAATAGACTTTGGTTTCGGCAGGCAAAGCTGCTAAACGATTGAGTGAATGGTACATCTGCTCATGTGTGCCTTCAAACACTCGCCCACAGCCCATAGCAAACAGGGTGTCACCGCAAAATAGAGTTTGGATGGATTCGATAAAGTACACAATATGGCCCAGTGTATGACCAGGAACGGCTAAGATATCGACATGTAAATCATGAAATGCAAAGTAGTCATCATCCATCAATGCATGGGTGATAAAAGGAATTTTTGATAATTCCTCCCGTGGTCCATACACAGGAATATTCTGACCTACAATAAGGTCAGCGACACCGCCAATATGGTCTTTATGCCAATGAGTCAGCCAAATTTGAGCAATGCTTAAACCATGTTTAGTACAATATTCTTCAACTAATCCCGCTTCTGTTGGGTCAATTACTGTGACTTGTTTTGATGTGGTGTGTTCTAGCAACCAAATGTAGTTTTGGAGCTGATTTTTCACATCAATCATATGAACTTGATAAGTCATCTTTTTTCTTCAATGTGTTACATGTATTCATTCTACTGTAGCGGGTACAGACACTGAATTCTAGTCATGAATCATGGAAGACGTAAAAGGATAGGTATTTATTGTTTTATGCTTTCTCTTTCTTGTCATATTGTACTGTTATCTTGGCCATAAAAAACCACGCTAAAAAGCGTGGTTTTTTATGTGTTCAATCTAATTTAGATTAGATTTTACCTACTAGGTCAATTGAAGGAGCAAGAGTTGCTTCGCCTTCTTTCCATTTAGCTGGGCAAACTTCACCTGGGTGAGCGTGAACGTATTGAGCTGCTTTAACTTTACGAAGTAATTCTTGAGCATCACGACCAATACCACCAGCGTTGATTTCAACGATTTGGATTTTGCCTTCTGGATCGATTACGAAAGTACCACGGTCTGCAAGACCAGCAGCTTCGATTAGAACGTCAAAGTTTTTAGAAAGAGTCCAAGTTGGGTCGCCGATTAATGGGTATTGGATTTTACCAATAACTTCAGAAGTGTCGTGCCAAGCTTTATGAGTGAAGTGAGTGTCAGTAGAAACACCGTAAATTTCCACGCCTAATTTTTGGAATTCAGCGTAGTTGTCAGCAAGGTCACCAAGTTCAGTTGGGCAAACGAAAGTGAAGTCAGCTGGGTAGAAGAATACTACAGACCATTTGCCTTTAAGATCTGCTTCAGTTACGTCAACAAATTGACCGTTGTGATATGCAGTAGCTGCGAATGGTTTTACTTCAGTATTAATTAAGCTCATCATTGTCTCCATGATTGGGGTTTGTATTTAATGTTGAATAGGGTATCGAAATTTTTGTTATTGCTGAAACAGTATTTTTACATTACAAGAATCGGAAAAACCGAATCTTACTCCAGACTATTTCAGCGAATGTGATCATTCTGTTCATTTAGCATGATAAATATGATGACTAAATGACAAAATCATCTATTCCGCAACTCGTCTACAGACATGATGTCCCTAGGCTTAAAATTCAAGGGGATATTTGAAAAAAGTTAAAATTAAAAAAATTATGCTGTACTTTCGCTTCGCTGTATTACCACGTAAACTAAGCGATTGATGTTTTTGATGTGGGTATTTTTTCTGTGCAGCGTCCTTTAAATATAGAGCAATTGGTGATGGTGAAAGACCGTCATCGTTTAAACCGCCTCAAAAAAGGAAACGATGCCAACGAAAAGCAATATCAAGCATTATTTGAACAGTCACATTTAAAAGTTTTAGAGCGTATTCAACGCATTCCAAATATTAAACTCAACCAAGACCTGCCTGTTACACAGTATGCAGATAAGTTAATTGATGCCATTCAAGCGCATCAAGTGATTATCGTTGCAGGGGAGACGGGTTCGGGTAAAACGACGCAGCTACCGCAAATTGCGATGTTGGCGGGTCGTGGTTTAACGGGTCTGATTGGTCATACACAGCCACGTCGTTTGGCCGCACGTAGTGTTTCCCAGCGTATTGCGGAAGAAGTTGGTGAAAAACTTGGCGAGTCGATTTCCTTTAAAGTTCGTTTTAATGAACAAGGATCGCAGGATTCAATCGTTCGCTTGATGACGGATGGTATTTTGCTGGCAGAGTTGGCCAATGACCGTTATCTCAATAAATACGACACCATTATTATTGATGAAGCACATGAGCGTTCGCTTAATATCGACTTTATCATGGGTTATCTCAAACAGCTCTTGCCCCGCCGTAAAGATTTAAAAGTCATCATCACTTCGGCAACTTTAGATGTAAACCGTTTTAGTCAGTACTTTAACAATGCACCTATTTTTGAAGTAGAAGGTCGTAGTTTTCCAGTTGAACTACGTTATCGCCCTGTATCGGAAATGAGCATTGGCGGTAGTGATGATGATGAGTTTGATGACTTTGAAGAAAACTTACCTCGTGCTGTAGTGCAAGCTGTAGAGGAATGTTTTCAGGATGCACAAGAAAAAGGTCATCCTGAATATGCTGATACTTTAATTTTTGCCAGTACCGAACAAGAGATCCGTGAGTTACAAGAAACTATGCAAAAGCATGGGCCGCGACATACAGAAATTTTACCTTTATATGCACGCTTGGCCTTGGCTGAACAACAAAAAATCTTTAATCCATCAGGTGGCGGGCGACGCATTATTATCGCCACCAACGTTGCAGAAACAGCACTGACTGTACCCAATATTCGTTATGTGATTGACAGTGGTTTTGCGCGTATTTCTCGCTATAACTATCGTTCACGTGTACAGCGTTTACCGATTGAAGCGGTTTCTCAGGCCGCAGCAAATCAGCGTAAAGGTCGTTGTGGTCGTATTGCCCCAGGTGTATGTATTCGTTTGTATTCTGAGGAAGATTTTCAAAGTCGCCCTGAGTTTACCGAACCCGAAATTAAGCGAACGAACTTAGCTTCAGTTATTTTACAGATGCAAAGTTTAGGGCTGGGTGCGTTAGAAGATTTTGATTTTATTGAGCCGCCAGATCATCGTTTAGTTAACGATGGTCGTAAGTTGTTGGTTGAACTTGGGGCAATGACGGAGAAAGGTAAAACCCCTGTTTTACAAAGAGAGGTTGGGGCAAATACATCTGAAGGCAATCCCCCTCAATCCCCCTTTTCCAAAGGGGGAAGTAAAGGAGATTTAACCAAAATTGGTCAACAGATGGCCAAAATGCCAATTGACCCACGTTTGGCCCGTATGATTTTAGGCGGGGCACATTTTGGTGTGTTGAATGAAGTCTTGGTGATTGTTGCCGCTTTGGCCGTACAAGACCCACGTGAACGCCCTGCGGATAAACAAATGCAGGCAGATCAAAAACATGCGTTGTTCCGTGAAGCCGATTCTGACTTTTTGTTCTATCTTAAACTTTGGGAAGCACTGGTTGCCAACCGAGACATGAGTGAAAACAAACGTCGTACTTTTGCCCGTAATCACTTTTTAAGCTGGTTGCGTTTACGTGAGTGGAAGAAAACTCATGAGCAATTGGTTGATTTGGCAAAGGGCTTAAAGCTGTCTTTTAATGAAAAAAAAGCCAATTATGAAAATTTACACCGTGCGCTTTTAACAGGTCTGCTGTCTTTTATTGCCAATAAAACCGATGAACGCAATGTGTTTATGGCGGTGCGTCAGCAAAAGGCCCGCATTTTTCCAGCATCTACCTTGCACAAAACCAATACGCCTTGGGTCATGGCTTTTGAGATGGTGGAAACCTCACAGGTCTATATTCGGACACTGGCAAAAATTGAACCTGAGTGGATTTTACTTGCGGCAGGTGATTTGCTGAAGCACCACTATTTTGAGCCGCATTGGTCGAAAAAAGCAGGCGTGGTTAATGCCTATGACCAAATTTCATTATTTGGCTTAATTATTGAACCAAAACGTCAGATCAACTATGAAAAAGTTGACCATGTTGCAGCACATGAAATTTTTCTTCGAGATGCACTGACGACAGGGCATTTGGGCATTACACCACCATTTTTAAAACACAACCTGCTTAAACTTGAAGAGGTAGAGCGGGTCGAAGATAAGCTACGCCGCCGTGATTTGGTGGTGGATGAAGAAACCATTTACCAGTTTTATGCGGCTAAAGTTCCTGAAGAGGTGGCAAGTCGTCGTAGTTTTGAAGACTGGCGCGCAACGGTTGAACCACAAAACCCACGTTATTTATTTATTGATGATGATTCGCTGTGGATGAACGACCGTCCAACCACACAGCAATTTCCCGATTTTTTACGTAATGGTGAACTGCGCCTTGCGGCCAGCTACCGTTTTGATCCAAGCCATGACGAAGATGGTGCAACAGTGAAAATTCCGTTGCAAGCCTTGCCTCAGGTGGATGAAAACTTGTGGTCGTGGGGCATTCCTGGCTGGCGTCAGGACTTAATGGAAGCCTTACTCAAAGCACTGCCTAAAGATAAACGTCGTCACTTGGTGCCTATCCCTGATACAGCAGCAAAGCTAATGGCGAAAGTGGATGCGATGCATTTGCAGCAGCATATTTTTAGTTTTTTAGCCTTCCAGTTACGTGGCGAACAAATCACTGAAAAAGACTTTAGTTTTGATCGGGTTGAACAGTATTTGTTGCCGCTGATTAAAGTGATGGATGATAAAGGCCGTGTGATAGAACAAGGTCGTGATTTAGCTGAGTTAAAAGCGCGCTGTCGAACGGAAACCCATAGCCCAGTCAAACAACTCAAAGGAGAGTTCCAAACTTTCCCTGAAAGTTTTGTGTTTGAAGCGTCCCAAAAAGTGACGGGCGTGGTGGTGAAGCAGTATCAAGCTTTGGTTCCGACCAAGACATTTGCTGCATTGGAACAAAAGGATGAGTCTGGTGTCGTGATTCAGACTTTTAATGATCAAGCTGAGGCAACTAAACAGCACCGCGAGGGTGTACTTCGTTTGGTACATATACAGCTGGGAGATTTGGTCCGTCAGTTGAAAAAGCAAATTTCCAAACCGTTGGCATTGGCGTATTCACCTTTGGGTGATAAGGCAAAATTGGAACAAATGCTGGTTTATGCCACACTGCAAATGTCGATCAATGAACTGCCGGTCAATGCACAAGAGTTTGAAAACTTAGTTGCAAATGTCAAAAAAACTTTTCTGACTCATGGGCAAAAAGCACTGGCAGATGTGACAGAGATCTATATCCAATGGCAGGATATACGTCGAAAGTTGTTGGTTTTAGATGATGCGGTGTTTGGGAAAAATATTGATGATGTTGAAGATCAGCTAGATTTGATGTGCTTATCAAACTTTGTTTACGTAAAATCTTCCGATATTTGGCTTGAATTTCCTCGTTATTTGAAAGCATTGGTCTTGCGTTTGGAGCGCCTGCCCAATAACCTACAGAGGGATAATTCTGCCATTGATCAAGTTGACCCGTGGATGGAAAAATTATTTAAGTTTAAAAATGACACTCGCCTTAAAGAATTGTATTTCATGGTTGAGGAGTTTCGGATTTCTTTATTCTCTCAGCCGATGAAGACAAAGATGCCCATTTCTCCGACTCGCTTGCAAAAAGTATGGGAAAAACTTGGAATCAGTTAAACTATAGGTAATTTAAAGAAGGAGTTTTACATGGGCATCCGCATTACAGGTACGGGTCTTTATCATCCTGAAGACATCATTACCAATGAAGAGTTAGTTGAAAGTTTAAATGCTTATGTGGAACAGTATAACCTAGACAATGCTGACAAAATTGCTTCGGGCGAGTTGGAAGCCCGTCGTGGGTCAAGCGCAGAGTTCATTGAAAAAGCATCTGGTGTAAAACGTCGTTATGTGGTTGAGAAGACAGGGATCTTAGATCCGAAGCGTTTACGGCCATTGTTACATGAGCGTTCAAATGATGAACTCTCGATTCAAGCCGAATGGGGCGTGATCGCAGCGAAACAAGCGATGGAAAATGCAGGCGTAACTGCAGAAGATATTGATGTCGTGATTTTGTCATGCTCAAACTTACAACGAGCTTACCCTGCGGTTGCAATTGAAATTCAAACTGCACTTGGTATTCAAGGCTATGCCTACGACATGAACGTGGCATGTTCGGCAGCAACTTTTGGCATTAAACAAGCCTATGATGCAATCAAAGCAGGCGGACGCCGTGTATTATTGGTGAATGTCGAAATCACCTCTGGTCATACCGACTACCGTTCACGGGACTGCCATTTTATCTTTGGTGATGTCGCAACGGCTTCAATCATTGAAGAAACCCACAGCAAAACTGGTTTTGAAATTGAAGACATTAACTTATTCACACAGTTTTCAAATAACATCCGCAATAACTTTGGTTTCTTAAACTTAAGTGAAGTCGATGCAGACATTGAAAATAATCGTTTCGCTCAAGACGGTCGTAAAGTGTTCAAAGAAGTTTGTCCACTGGTTGCCAAAATGATTACAGCGCAGCTTGAGAAAAACAATATTGCACCGACTGATGTGAAACGTTTCTGGTTGCACCAAGCCAATGCCAGTATGAATGAATTGATTTTAAAATTGGTTGTGGGCAAAGAACATGCTCAACCCGATTTAGTGCCAATCATTTTAGATGAGTTTGCAAATACCTCGTCAGCAGGGGTCATCATTGCGTTGCACCGCACAGCAGACCAAGTTAATGATGGTGAATATGGCATCCTGTGCTCATTTGGTGCAGGTTATTCTGTTGGTGCAGTACTGGTGAAAAAACACGTTGCATAAGGCTATATGTTACAAGTTGAGTCTGATGCGAAATGGATTGAACGGTTTAACTTCGATCTAAAGGCTAGTTCGCACTGATCTATATTGGTGCTGAGTGGTCAAATGTATCGCAAGCTGTAATGTATATGGCGGATCATTCTAAGTACGTATATTCGATTCGCCGATGTTGGTTGATTATTTTAGCAATCAATATCACGTGGCTATGGTCAGTATTGCTGATCATGGCCATTTTTATTTGCCACTTTAGTGCAGGACCATAAAAGTTTGGCGCCGTTGATCATGTGTCAGCTTATATAGCGATATTGCTACACAGCAACGATATTTGATTTGTGGTGGCCGTGAAGCATTAAAGTGCACGGAAAACAGCCCTGCCTAAGTGGTTTTGTTGGTTTGAAATAAACTCAATACTTTGCTTTTGGCATTGTGCGGTTTTTTGCTTTAGGTGCTGATTTATCATTGCACAATGATCAACTAAGTTTCTTGTAAATTTTTCAATAAATGAGCAATTTTCATCGTGTGTGTTCTATTGGCTTTGACTTCCATGACTTTATTTTCAATCCACCATAAATACTCAAAAATCTCAGTTTCACTGGATTTTTCACAGATAAAGCGAAATAAATTAGGTAAGTATTCTTCATATTCATCTTGTAGAGCTGGATTACGATAAATACATAGTGGGTCCCAGTCTTTAATCAGTATTTTATTAATCGCATGCAATAAAGATACATGGCGATTTTCCTCGGTAAACATAATTCACCTCCGTTATTCATCGGTTAGTTTGATGTTCTATGTATCAGTAGTCATCATGACTCATTTATCTATTGTTTTCATGTTTGAAAAAATAGCTTACATCGCTTTAAGTTTAAGTAAATAGCAAGGCCAGATAGACAGAAGCCAAGGAAAGATTTCCTTTAAAAAGTCGGTCAAGTTAGGTCTTAGATTTACTTCATAATATTATTTAAAATAGATGTTCTAAAATGGTGCGTAATTACAACTCGGTTTACATTTCGTAATAATTTAAAAATTAAGTTTTGGTGAAATGACACAGTTATCACTAATTCTGCGGATTTCATTATTATTTAAATCCACATCATCCCATTTTTGCATTTGCTCGGTAAGCCAAATGAAGTCTGAAACTTGTGGCAAAGCATGTTCTCTAATAAAGCCGCGAATAATACTTTGAATTAGATAATATTTTTCAACATGTACACTATCAGAACATGGGAAACGAATGATGTTGTAATCGACCAGAACCTGCCATACAGCTTCAAAATTTTCCATTTTTTTGAGTTCATCTTGGGCTTTTTCTATAGCTTGGACTAAGGCTGAAAGTGTATTTGGATTGGATATGGCCCATTCTTGCGTGACTGCCAAAACCTTATCTGCAACCCGCGGAATAATGTCTGTTCCAGTTGCAATAATTTGGCTATAACCTTGAATTTCAGCTTGAGTGTTCCATGGTTCTCCGACACAGAATCCCTCAATGAGTTGATTTGAAATGGCTTCTACCATGTAGGGTGGGGGAAGTGTACGTAGTTGAACATGTTTCGCAAAATCAGGATTGGCTAATGCCAGCCATTCACGTAAGCAATAATGATGGATAGATTGCTTAAAGACATGTGCAATAGCCAGCTGTTGTTTATGCTGCATTGCAGTATAAAACTTATGTGCAGTCACTGCTGCATCGTCATTTTTTTGAATGTTTAGTGCATAACAGAGCTTTTGGCTCAAACTGATAAATGCACTGTTATAGCTCAGAACAAGCGGTGTTTGTAGTGGAATACCGAGTTGATCCTGCGCCAGTGCAGCCGCAGGTAACATCGCAGATAGACAATGGGCTGCATCAAGAAAACCAAAAGCTAAACGGTCTCTTAAGCTCGCCCAAGAAGCTTCTTTGACTAAGCTTACATCTAAACCGACTTCTTCAAAAAAACCTCGTTGTTTTGCCCATAATAAAGCAACACAGTCTAAAAGCGGAATATAGCCCAGTTGAAGTTGCGTCTTTTCTAAATGAGCCATGCCTTAGTCCTTGAATTGAGATTGTAGAAGCTGTTGAGCATCCAACAGTCGTCTTGCCATTTCACCAATAGTCATACGATGGCTCATGGCATTTTTACGTAACAGCTGAAAAGCATCATCTTCGGACAGGTCGTGTAGTTGCATAAGTAATACCTTTGCACGCTCTACATCTTTACGGTCTGCAAGTTTATTTTTAGTATCTTGTAAATCGGAAAGTAGCTTTTTGTGTTTACAAAACTGCTCGATAGATATTTCTAAAATACTTTTTAACTTTGACGGGTCTATACCATCCACAATATAAGCTGTAACACCCGCATCTATGGCACTTTTAATCGTGTCTTTATGGCTGTTTTTAGTAAATAAAACAGTAGGTAAGTTGAACTGGCTCACGCAACTTTCAATAATATCCCGTTGTGGGTGATCCATATCTAATAAAATAACGTCTGCATTTAATTGCTCAAGGCGATTAATATTCAAGTGATCTATAATCAGGCAGGCAACTACATCGAAATCATGTTCGATAAGGGATGTACGAATAAATTGTGCGCGTTCTTGATTGTCGTCAATCAAAGCGATTTTCAGTTTAGGCATGCTGTACAGTGCTCAGGTAAACCTGAAAAATGGGATCTAAAATTGTGCTAGCAATTTAAATGCCAAATGTATGAAAATCCAGCTTTATCTCAGATTGGTGAGTCAATTTTTTACGTAGAGATTCGCTATAAGCTGTGTATACCGAGTAAAAAAGACTTTAATCAAAGAAAAATATGTATCTGAGTTGCTTGTCTAAACAAGCCTGTTTAAACACATTGGATGAAATAGAAGCCTAACACAAATTAAAATATACAGCTTGAAGTACAAATTACTTTTGAAGAGTAACGTGAGACCCACTAGAGAGCACAGAGACAATTCAAAAATTCGTTGTTTGCTCAGCGATAATGCAAAATGCACCAATAGTGATCACGCTGTTAAGAAGTCGAAAAAACATGAAGTTGCCTCTTGAAAAGGACGGGCTGATATTGGCTATAGTGCAAGTATTCTAATTATAAAAAACAATAAAAATCATTATATTAACTAGTTTCTTTAAATGTTGGCACAATCATTGCTTAATCTTAATCGAGTCAAAGACGACTCTAAATCAAATTTGTAAGACGGCCAACGACGTCCGTTCTGATCGCTTCTACACCACAAGTTTTTGTGTTGTGGAAAAACAATACGCTCAGTTCTGTCTGGAGAAGGTTATGTCTTCAAATTTAAATGCTAAAAAAGCAACAAAAATAAGTCTTTTTAGTTTCAATGGCGCAGCAATGAGAGCCTTCCACATGAGTTGGCTCGCCTTTTTTGTCTGCTTCTTTGCATGGTTTGCCTGTGCGCCATTGATGCCTGTTATAGCAGGTGAATTTCATCTCACAAAAGATCAAATCGCCAATATTAATATTGCAGCCGTAGCCATCACCATTCTTGTTCGTCTGATTGTAGGTCCACTGTGTGATAAATACGGTCCACGCAAAACATATACAGCACTTCTTATCCTAGGCAGTATTCCAGTTTTTGGCGTTGCTTCAGCAAATAGCTATGAGTCATTCCTCTTCTTTCGTTTGCTTATCGGTGCAATTGGTGCAAGTTTTGTCATCACTCAGTATCACACTAGCATCATGTTTGCACCAAATGTAGTTGGAACTGCAAATGCGGCGGCAGCAGGTTGGGGAAATGCTGGTGGAGGTGCAACACAAGTACTTATGCCATTGATGCTTGGTGCTTTAGTGATGTTTGGTGTTGAGCAATCTATGGGCTGGAGAATTGCATTACTTGTTCCAGGCATATTGATGCTGATTGTCGGTTTGATGTATTGGAAATTTACACAAGACTGTCCACAAGGCAACTTTAAAGTACTACGTGCAGATGGTGTAAGTGTTGGTTCTGATAAAAAAGGCGGTGTGGCTATTTTGATGCATGCTGCAAAAAACTATCGTGTTTGGATTTTGTTTGGTGCTTATGCTGCATGTTTTGGTATCGAAATCTTCATTCATAACATCGTCGCAATGTACTACGTAGATCACTTTAAATTTGGTTTAAAAGAAGCAGGTATGGCTGCGGGCATTTTCGGCTTACTGGCTCTATTTGCCCGTGCATTTGGTGGCATTGTTTCAGACAAAATTGCAACTAAAAAAGGCTTAGATGGTCGTACTAAAGTTCTATTTGCAATGATCTTGATGGAAGGTCTGTTCTTAATCGTATTTTCACAAATGAATACAGCAGTCCTTGCCATTCTCGCAATGACCGTATTTGCATTGTTTACTCACATGGCTTGTGGTGCGACTTATGCATTGGTTCCATTCATTGACCGTGATGCTTTGGGCGGTGTCGCAGGCATTATCGGTGCTGGTGGTAACGTTGGTGCTGTGGCTGCAGGCTTCTTACTTAAAGGGATGTTGGATATTCAAACCACACTCATGATTCTAGGTGGCTTGGTCGTCATCGCCGCAAGTTGTGTGCTCATGATTCGTTTCTCCGTAGAACACAAAGAGAAAGAGCAAAAGTTATTTGAAGCTGCGTTACTTGAGCGAAATAGCGTGGAGCAAAATGCTTCAACTGTAATCAAACAAAGCGTTTAAGCCAAAATAACAACAGGAATTAAGGAGAATTGATATGAAATTAGTGATGATTGGTCATGGCATGGTAGGGCATAAATTCATTGAATCTGTGCTAGAACATGCAGGTGATGATGTTGAAATTACGATCTTGGCAGAAGAGCCACGTTTAGCGTATGACCGTGTACATTTAACTGAATATTTTACAGGTAAATCTGCAAAAGATTTGACCTTATGTCGTGCGGACTTTGCTGATGCTTATGGTATAGATCTCCGCTTAGCGACTAAAGCAACTGCAATTGATACAGTAAATAAATTGATCACCACGAATCATGGCGATGTGATCAGTTATGACAAGTTGGTGCTCGCAACGGGTTCTTATGCCTTTGTTCCTCCAATCCCAGGAAATGATCGTCAAAACTGTTTCGTATATCGCACCATTGAAGATTTAGATGCAATTCGCGCAGCAAGTCTGACCGCAAAGTCTGGTGTGGTGATTGGTGGTGGATTACTCGGTTTAGAAGCGGCTAAGGCACTACGTGATTTAGATTTGGAAACACATGTGGTTGAGTTTGCACCACGCTTGATGGCAGTTCAAATTGATGATTTAGGCGGTAAAGTTTTACGTTCTAAAATTGAGAATCTTGGGGTAAAAGTTCATACCCAAAAAGCAACATCATCCATCGAAGATGGTCTTAATGCTACACACGTGATGAAGTTTGGAGATGGCTCTGAACTTGAAACAGATATTGTGTTGTTTTCAGCAGGGATTCGTCCACGTGATGAATTGGCGCGTCAAAGCGGTTTGGCTGTTGGCGAGCGTGGCGGTATTGTCATTAATGATTATTGTCAAACTTCTGATGCTGACATTTATGCGATTGGTGAATGTGCATTATGGAATAACAAGATCTACGGTTTGGTTGCTCCAGGCTACGACATGGCACGTATTGCAGCAAAACATGTGACAGAACAAGCTTGTCCAGAGTTTGCGGGTGCAGATATGAGCACCAAATTGAAGCTTATGGGAGTAGATGTTGCTTCTGTCGGGGATGCGCATGCGATGACACCGAATGCACTAAGCTATTTCTATGCAGATGAAGACACGATGGTCTATAAAAAGATTGTTGTGAATGCCGAAAAAACGAAATTATTAGGCGCAGTACTGGTGGGTTGTGCAAAAGAGTACAACGACTTATTACAAATGATGCTGAATGGATTAGCAGTTCCAGAGAATCCTGAAAGCTTAATCATGCCGGGTTATGCTCAATCTTCAGCAAAAACAGGTGGAAGTGGTGTTGATCTGCTCCCAGACAGTGCAACGATTTGTTCATGTAATAACGTGTCTAAAGCAGATATTTGTAGCGCAATTGCAGAGGGTTCGACGTCTTTAGGAGCTCTAAAAAAATGCACTAAAGCGGCAACAGCATGTGGCGGATGCGCAGCGTTAGTGACGCAAGTATTAAAATCTGAATTACAACGCCAAGGCGTGACTGTAAATAACCATATTTGCGAACACTTTGCTTATTCACGCCAAGAGTTGTATCACTTGGTACGAGTGAATGAAATCAAAAGCTTTGATGATTTGATTCAACAACATGGTCATGGTTTAGGCTGTGATATTTGTAAACCAGCTGCAGCAAATATTTTAGCATCGTGTTGGAATGATTTTGTTTTAAAACCAAGCCATGCTGGTCTGCAAGACAGTAATGATTACTATCTAGGAAATATTCAAAAAGACGGGTCTTACTCGGTTGTACCTCGTATGGCGGGTGGAGAAGTGACACCAGATGGTTTGATTGCAGTGGGTCAAATTGCCAAAGAATACGGTTTATATACCAAACTGACAGGCGGCCAACGTGTTGACATGTTTGGTGCTCAAATTCACCAATTGCCAGAAATTTGGGAAAAGTTGATCGCCGCTGGTTTTGAATCTGGACATGCCTACGGTAAATCACTGCGTACGGTGAAGTCGTGTGTTGGCAGTACATGGTGTCGTTATGGGGTTGATGATTCTGTTGGTTTAGCGATTTTCCTTGAAAATCGTTACAAAGGCTTACGTTCACCACATAAATTAAAAATGGCAGTTTCGGGTTGTACACGTGAATGTGCTGAGGCGCAAAGTAAAGATGTGGGTGTGATTGCAACCGAGAAAGGCTGGAATTTATATGTTTGTGGTAACGGTGGGATGAAACCACGTCATGCAGAATTATTGGCTTCAGACTTAGATACACAAACGCTGATTCAATACATTGACCGTTTCTTCATGTTCTATATCCAAACTGCGGATCGTCTCCAACGTACATCAGTATGGCGTGACAACATGGAAGGTGGTTTAGATTATTTAAAAGACGTTATTGTAAATGACTCTTTAGGTCTGGCTACTGAACTTGAGAATCGCATGAGCCATGTGGTTGGGACGTATCAGGATGAGTGGCGTACTGCGGTTGAAGACCCAGAGGTGCGTAAGCGTTTTGTCACCTTTATCAATGCAAAAGCTGAACAACAACAAGATCCGCATATTCAGTTTGCTTCTGTACGTGGACAAATTCGTCCGAAAACTGAAGCGGAACGTGATAGCAGCCGTATTCCTGTGGTTGAAGCTTAACAAATTAAGGTATTCAAACTTTTCTCTCTAGTGCTCTCTTAACAGAAAATATAGAGAGGGGATGAAAAAGTTTAAAAGGATAAAGATGATGACAATTTTAAAAGATATGAATGAATTGGATTGGTTGGATATTTGCGCCTTGGATGATATTACGCCAAATACAGGTGTAGGTGCGCTACTCGAAGACCAACAAATTGCAATTTTTCGGGTAGGCAGTGAAAAGCGTGTTTATGCTTTGAGCAACCAAGATCCGTTTAGTAAAGCTTTTGTGATGTCACGTGGCATCATTGGTGATTTACAAGGTGAGCGTGTTATTGCGTCGCCTATTTATAAGCAACATTTTAGTTTAGCAACAGGTCGTTGTTTGGAAGATAAAGATCAAAAACTTTTGGTTTTCCCAAGCAAGATTGAAAATGGTCGTGTACTCATTAGCCCAACGCCACAAAAAACCTATATCACCAATAATGGTACTTCTCAGGAAAAAATGAAGTTGGTCTTGGTGGGGAACGGTTTGGCAGGTATGCGTTGCCTAGAGGATTTACTCGATATGGCACCAGATCGTTATGAAGTGACGGTGATTGGTGAAGAGCCATGGGGTAATTATAACCGCATCATGCTATCACCTGTTCTATCTGGTGATAAGACTATTGATGACATCATGTTGCATCCACATGCATGGTATAGCGATAAAAATATTCGCTTTATTGCAGGCGACCCAGCAGTGCGTATTGACCGCCCACGTAAGCAAGTTTATACCGAAAAAGGCGTGATGGTAGATTATGATCGTTTGATTTTAGCGACAGGCTCAAAACCATTTATCCCGCCTGTGCAAGGTTCGGATTTAAAAGGTGTGCTGAGTTTCCGTGATATTTACGATGTGAATACCATGCTTGAATACAGTAAATCTAAAAAGAATGCTGTGGTGATTGGCGGTGGTTTACTAGGTTTGGAAGCGGCGTATGGCCTAAAACAGCGTGGTATGAATGTGACGGTGTTGCATTTGATGGATCGCATTATGGAGCGTCAGCTAGATAGTAAAGCGAGCCAAATGTTACGTCATAGTATCGAACAAAAGGGCATTTTAATCATTACAGAGGCGAATACTGAAGCTTTGATTGGGGTGGATGGTCATGTGACACAGGTTCGTTTGAAAGATGGCACAGTTTTAGATGCAGACCTAGTGGTTTTTGCTGTAGGTATTCGTCCTAATATGGCCTTAGCACAAAGTGCAGGTCTCCGCTGTAACCGAGGTGTCTTGGTGAATGACACCATGCAAACGTATGACCCAAGTATTTATGCGGTAGGTGAATGTATCGAACACCGTAACCAGACTTTTGGCTTGGTTGAGCCACTTTGGGGGCAAGCGTTTATTTGTGCATCGCATTTGGCTGAGCACGGCAGCTTGACGTTTAAAGCGCCAACAGTACCGACTCAATTAAAAGTCAGCGGTTGTGATGTGTTCTCAGCAGGCAATTTTGAACCGAAAGATGATTTTGAAGATATTATTTTAAATGATGAAAAGCGTCAGATTTATAAACGCATTATTATTCAAAAGGATAAGGTGATTGGTGCAGTTCTATTTGGTGACACGGAAGATGGAGCTTGGTATGCAGAACTTATTTCGGATCAAACGCCAATTTCATCAATTCGCAATAAATTGTTATTTGGTAAAGATTTTGCATTAAAAATAGCAGGGTGATCAAAACCCAACCTTTTAATGTATTGAAGCTCGATACGCGGAAACGTTATCTACTATTGTTTGAGTTGATAGCAAACATGGAAACGAATGTTTCTGCGGACTTTTAGGTAAATGACGGATGCAATGAGTTTGCGGATCTTGCGTTGTTTTAGTCGCATCTTAGGTTTTGCCTACTCTTCTACAAAGAAAAGTAGGTCTAACCGAAGTTTATTCCTGAAAATTAACTTTCTTGCAAAGACGTCGTCGTAATGAATCAAATTGTATATTTCAAAATTAAGGAGTTTCTATGAATAGTATCCCTGTAATGGAACTGCATAGCTCCACAGAAAAAATGATTAAAACGACACAAACGACGTGCCCTTATTGTGGTGTGGGATGTGGAGTAACTGCAACTGTTGAAGAAACGGCTTTAGGGCGAAAAGTGTCTGTGGTGGGGGATTTAAATCATCCATCAAATTACGGAAAACTGTGTATCAAAGGTAGTAATTTAGCCGATACAGTGGGCTTAGAGACACGGGTTTTACACCCAATGTTAGGCCGCAAAAAAGATTTAGATACGTGTATCCAAAAAACATCGAGAATACAAACAGATTGGGATACTGCAACTGATTTAATTGCTGATAAATTCCAACACTATATAGATCAATATGGTCCTGAAAGTATTGCTTTTTATGTGTCAGGTCAGTTGTTGACAGAAGATTATTATGTGGTCAATAAATTTGTAAAAGGTTATCTTGGTACAGCCAATATTGATACCAATTCAAGACTATGTATGTCTTCAGCGGTAGCAGCACATAAACGTGCCTTTGGGGAAGATTTAGTTCCTGCTAGTTATCGTGATTTTGAACATACGGATATGGTGGTTCTGGTTGGTTCAAATACAGCATGGTGCCATCCTGTATTGTATCAGCGCATAATGAAAGCTAAAGAAGAAAGAGATCTTTTTGTCGTGGTGATTGATCCACGGTTTACTGCTACTTGTGAGGCTGCAGATTTACACTTGCCAATTTTGCCGGGTCAAGATGTTACTTTGTTCAATGGTCTATTGCAGTATTTGGCAACCAATCATTATACCGATACCGATTTTATTGCAAAGCATACCCAAGGCCTAGATGCTGCGCTTATCAGCAGTGAAACTGAGTTCTCGATCGAAAGTTTGATTGAGCGTACAGGAATTTCAGCGGAGAAATTGACCTTATTTTTTGAAAAATTTGCTCAAACAGACAAAGTAATGAGCTTGTTTTCAATGGGGGTAAATCAATCTTCACGTGGGGTAGATAAGGCCAATAGTATTATTAATTGTCATTTGTTGACTGGAAAAATTGGCAAGTTGGGTGCTGCGCCGTTTTCAATGACAGGACAACCGAATGCGATGGGTGGGCGTGAAGTTGGTGGTCTTGCAAATATGCTTGCGGCACACATGGACTTGGATAATCAAAAACACCAACAATTGGTACAGCAGTTTTGGCAAAGCCCGACAATTGCGAAACAAGTGGGTTTAAAAGCTGTTGACCTTTTCGAAGCGGTTGAGGAAGGGAAAATTAAAGCCATTTGGATTATGGCGACCAACCCTGTCGTGAGTTTACCAAATGCTGATCAGGTAAAACGTGCGCTAGAAAAATGTGAGTTAGTGATTGTTTCAGACATTTGCAAAGATACGGATACCACGCAATATGCCGATGTGTTATTGCCTGCTCTTGGGTGGGGAGAAAAAGATGGTACAGTCACCAATTCAGAGCGTCGTATTTCACGACAACGTGCCTTTTTGGACTGCCCAGAACAAGCCAAAGCAGATTGGTGGTCAGTTTCTCAAGTGGCTAAAAAGCTGGGCTTTAGTGGTTTTGACTTTGAAAGTAGCCATGACATTTTCAAGGAACACGCAGAGCTTTCAGCTTATCAAAATGCGGGACTGAGTCAGTGTTCGGCGTCTGAGGTTTTTCGCTATTTCAATTTGAAAGGTTTAAGTGATCTTTCATTTACTGAATATCAATACCTTGAGCCAGTTCAATGGCCTATTCTAAATAAAAATCAACAAGATGGTGCTGTTGCTCAGTTATTTGAAACAGGGCAGTTTAGTCATGCGGATCGTAAAGCAAAATTTATTGCAACAGCTGCTGTTGGCGCAGTTAATAAAACTTGCAGTGAATATCCATTGGTATTGAATACTGGTCGAATTCGAGATCAATGGCACACCATGACTCGTACCGGTTTATCAGCCAACTTAAGTACACATAAAGCAGAGCCATATTGCGAAATTCATCCTAACGATGCATTGAAATATGGACTCAAAGATGGAGAGTTAGTTGAAATCAAATCGGTTTGGGGGAACTGTGTATTACGTGCCACAGTGAGTGATAATATTCGTCGGGGACAAATTTTTGCACCGATTCACTGGAATGATCAATTTGCATCAGATGCACGTATAGGTAAAGTCGTAAACCCTGTGGTGGATGCTATTTCAGGGGAACCTGAATTTAAACATACGCCTGTGATGATTCAACCCTTTTATACCCAATGGCAAGGGGTATTTTATGTACGTAAAGGCTTTGAAAACATCGTTCAGAAAACCATTGAAAGTACAGTATGGTGGACAAAGATTCAAACAGCCAAAGCAGTGCGCTATGAGTTAGCAGATCGCCATCGTTTTACTGAAACGACAGAGAAGTTAAAGAGCTTACTTCCTTTTGAAGATGAAAGCTTTGAATGGCTGAATTTAGAAGATCAAACAGCGCACATCAGTCATAGTGTGGTGTTACAAGAGGGACATCTCATTGCGAGTCTTTATATTGCTCCGAAAGCATTGTTACCAGACCGGGATTGGGTTGCAAGTCTCTTTAAACGTGAGCGGTTAAGCGCAATGCATCGTAAGGCATTGTTAGCTGGTCAAGCAATGTCGATGGGGCAAAGTGAAGGACCGTTGGTGTGTAGTTGTTTTAAAGTGGGTAAAAATAGAATTATTCAGACCATTAAAGAAAAAAATATCACCGATGAAAAACAAGTCACTGCATGTTTAAAGGCTGGTGGAAATTGTGGTTCATGTTTACCTGAAATTCGAGGGTTGATTAAGGCATGTCAAACTGAGGATGTATAATGAAAAGAAAAATATTTAAACTGGTGACGTATCCTGACACTGAAGTTGTGATTTTAGCAGGTGGACAAGCACGTCGTATGAACGGCATTAATAAACTGCTACAAAAGTTTGATGACGAAATCCAGCTCATCAAAATTCATCAACAGTTAAAATCACGGGCAACAAAAGTGTGGGTGAATAGCCACCGTGACCATTCCATTTATGAACGATTGATTCCATCCATTGGCTTTTTTGAAGATGATGAAACAGGCTTCCAAGGCCCATTAATGGGGATGAAAAGTGCATGGGCGCATGTACAATCAGATTATGTACTGTTTGTACCCTGTGATGTGACTTTCATTCCGAAAAAAGTATTTTCACGCTTACATCAGGCGATGCAACAAGACCCAAATTGTGGTGTGGCGATCGTTGAAATGAATGAACGTGCTTTATATCCATTTTGTTTGGTAAAACGCAGTAGCTTACCGACTTTGATTCGCCACCTTGAACAAAATCAGCGCAGTTTAAGACAGTGCTTTGCAGATTTGCACCCACAAGTGGCACGTTTCAAAAATCATGCACTGTTTTTTCATAGCATTAATTCATTAGATGAATTGCAACAACATCGTCAGTTAAATTTTTTATAAAAAGTAGCGTTTAAACGGTTCGGATTCTGTGCAGTAGGCACATATCGCATAAATAAAAATGATTTTGATATTATCTCGTGATTTGACCAATGAATAGTAATGCTGGCTAATAATAGAAATATATTTAAAATAAATAAAACAATATCTTAAACTGTTTTTACGTGTCTAATTTACTTTATCTATATCACAATGTGCTGTGTATTGTTCTATTCGTATTATGACTTGAGCATATTCCATCTGTTGAATAGCACAAAGTTGGAACATTTTTTGCTGTTTTAAAACCAAGAAATTAGGGCGTGAAATTTGAACTGTTCAATAACAGCGCAAATGATGCGTAGGCAAGACAGATGAACAGCATGACACAGTTAGCCGCAATTGGCGTATTCCAAGATCAGTTTGGGCGAGAAAAGCGAAAGCTACGGATCTCCGTGACGGATCGTTGTAATTTTAAATGTGTCTATTGTATGCCTGAACATCCTGAATGGATGAAAAAACATGATCTACTGAGTTTTGAAGCACTCTATCATTTTTGTGAATTTATGGTGCGACAAGGAATTGAGCAGATTCGTATTACGGGGGGTGAACCATTGATGCGGCAGGGAGTGGTGCATTTTATCGAGCAACTCCAATCGTTAAAAAAAATGGGTCTCAAGCGTGTTTCAATGACCACCATGGTCATTATTTAAAACAATATGCAGATGCTTTAAAACAAGCTGGACTGGATGACTTAAATATTAGCCTGGATAGCTTAGATGCGGATCAATTCCAAAGACTGACCAAGAAACAACTCCATACTGTGCTTGAGGGAATACAAGCCGCACAAGATGTTGGTTTTAACATTAAAATCAATACAGTCCTTATGAAAGGAATGAACGAGGATCAAATTATTCCTTTGGTGCAGTGGGCCAAGCAGCAAAAGCTAGAACTACGTTTTATTGAGTTTATGCCTTTAGATGGCGATCAAAATTGGTCGCAAGCTGATGTTATCACTGAGCAAGAAATTTTGTCTCAACTCAGCTCACAATTTACGGTGCAAGTGCTTGAGGGACAAGGTGCCAATCCAGCGCGTAGTTATCGGGTGGATGGCAGTGTGGTTGGCGTTATATCGACCATTAGCAACTCGTTTTGTGGGGAGTGTGATCGACTGCGCTTGAATGCGCAGGGCGAGTTTTATAATTGTCTCTTTGCTAAGCAAGGTTTAAAACTGAAACCAGATATTCAACAGCTTGCTCAAGATTATCAACATGCATCTGTGCATTTGAAAAGTAAGTTGATGACTTATATCTGGCATAAAGAACAGGGCTTTCACACTATTCAACAGCAAGTACTCCAACCTATTCGCAAAATCAGTATGCATATGATTGGGGGCTAAAATGACCTTAAAACAGTTTTCACGTATTCAAGCATCTGCTTTTAGTCAAAATGACTTTGATGGTATCCATCATTTTCCTGAGTGCGGCGCTATGGGTATATTTATTGGTACGGTGCGAAATCACCATCAAGGTAAAGCTGTCCAAGCATTGAAATATAGTGCTTATGCACCTGTCGCTGAAAAAATGATTCGTCAAATTGAACAAGAGATCCAATTCAAATATGGCGTGTCTTATGTTCGGGTGGTACATCGGATTGGTACTTTAGCTATTGGCGATACTGCCATTATTGCGATGGCTTACGCTGCGCACCGCCATGAAGCCTTTCAAGCCTGTGAGGAAGCTGTCGAACGAGTGAAACATGAAGTTCCTGTATGGAAAGAAGAGTTTTATCTGGATGGTAGCAGTCAATATGTCGAAGGTTGTTGTATTCGAAAAGACCATGAAGTGCCAAAACCTCATAGCCACGAGCACTGTGATCATGCGTATGTTCATGCTCAGCAAAGCGCATTATTCAATGCCAATATTTACCAATGGCACCTTTAAGATTTGCATGAGAAAATTTAGCACTTGATGAGTTTAAAAAGGAAAGCGGTGAGATAATTTGAAGAAAAATCTTCTGAAAACTTTATGAAAAATAATGCTTAGGTTAAGATAATCCATTCTTATATTTAAAGTCTTTTGAATCGCTATGCAACCATTTGTTCTATATAACTCAGAGCAACGCAAAAAAGTAGAATTCGTACCTCGTGTTGAGGGGCATATTGATATGTATGTCTGCGGTATGACGGTGTATGACTACTGTCATATTGGACATGCGCGCGTGATGGTTGCATTTGACTATATTATTCGCTTCTTGCGTAGCCAAGGTTGGAGCGTGAAATATGTGCGTAATATTACCGACATTGACGACAAAATTATTAAACGTGCCAATGAAAATGGCGAGTCGATTACTCAACTAACAGATCGCTTTATTCAAGCCATGAATGAAGATGCTGAAAACTTAGGTTGTCTACATCCAGACGAAGCCCCACGTGCAACGGATTATATTGACCAAATGCAGAGCATGATTGGCAATTTGGTTAAAAAAGGCACTGCGTATCCATCTACCAATGGTGATGTGTATTTCCAAGTAGAAAAATTTGCCAAATATGGTCGTCTTTCAGGTCGCACACTGGAAGACATGCAAGCGGGTGCTTCTGAACGGGTCGATGTTGAAGTTGAGAAAAAACATCCCTTTGACTTTGTGCTTTGGAAACATGCCAAAGAAAATGAACCTGCATGGGCTTCGCCGTGGGGTAAAGGTCGTCCAGGTTGGCATATTGAATGTTCTGCCATGTCGACTTGCTGCCTAGGGAACCATTTTGACATTCATGGTGGTGGTTCGGATCTCATGTTCCCACACCATGAAAATGAAATTGCACAGTCTGAGGCTTCAACTGGTGAGCAGTATGTCAACTACTGGATGCATGTCGGTTTCATTAACGTTGATGGCGAGAAAATGTCGAAGTCATTGGGCAATTTCTTTACCATTCGTGATGTGATGGATAAGTTTCACCCTGAAGTGATTCGTTACTTTATTGTGTCATCGCACTATCGTAGTCCTGTGAACTTCTCTGATGTTGCTTTAAAAGAAGCAAAAACGGCACTGTCACGTTTCTACCATTCATTTAAGGCATATCAACAAGCCTATGGTGATACGCACGTCGATACGTTGGATGAAACATTGCTTGAGCGTTTCAACAGTGCCATGCGGGATGACTTTAATACCGCCGAAGCCATTGCGGTGTTGTTTGAAGTTAACAAAGAATTGAACCGTGCAGTGAAAGAGCAACACGCTGAGCAAGCGGCAATTTACTATGCAACCTTGCGTCATTTAACCAATATTTTAGGTTTGGTTCAGCACAATGTTGAAGAATTTCTGAAGTCTGACATTGGGCAAGAGGCTTTGACTTTGTCTGAAGAACAAATTGAAGATTTGATTCAACAACGTCAAGACGCGAAAAAAGCCAAAGAGTTTGCCAAAGCGGATGGAATTCGTCAGTCCTTGTTAGATCAGGGTGTTGTTTTGGAAGACACTCGTCAAGGGACAATTTGGCGCCGTGCTGATTAATTCAGCAATTGCATTATAGAGTGTTGACAGTTTGATGAAACTCTCTATAATGCACATCCATATTGCGGGAATAGCTCAGTTGGTAGAGCACAACCTTGCCAAGGTTGGGGTCGCGAGTTCGAGTCTCGTTTCCCGCTCCAAAATTTAAAAAACCTCAAGCTTAGCTTGAGGTTTTTTTATGTCTGTAATTTGAGTGTGTTGAAAATAATTCATTTAAATGTGAAATTATCTCGGCGTTTCAGCCCATCATTTTGACAAAAATATGCTTAAATCATTCATCTTCATTTGTGAATAAAATTGTGTTCCTTCAACCCAATAGCACTGTCGTACCGACCGAAGATCGAGACTATCCTGAATGGCATTTGGGACGTGAGCACTATGCACTTTGGTATATTGAAGTGAATGATCCTGTTTTGGTCAGCTATTTAACCCAGCTTCGTGAGCAGTTTTCAGATTTACTTTATCAACCGAATCAACGGCAGTTTCATATCACCTTATTTGTTGCTGGTTTTTGGGTAGAACAGGCAACACAGTCGGACGACTTTAGTCGAGCGCAAATGAATCAGCAGCTTGAACGCCTTAAAAATTTAAAGCTAGAATCTTTTCAGTTACAGATAGGTGGATTAAATAGTTTTGAAAGTGCCTTATTTTTAAAAGTGGATGATACCGCAGGCGTGTTAGAAAAAATTAGAAAAACATTGTTGCATACATCGCAGGAAGTCGCGGCATTAAGTTATTGTCCGCATATTACATTAGGTCTATACCGTGAAGCGGTGAGTAGTGATCATGTATTGACACGTATGGCTGAAATTGCAGACATCAACTATAGCTTAAACATCTCGAAGCTCACGTTTGGTTTTTATCAGGCAGATGTTTTACAAGGGCCATTGTTTTCACATACACAAATTAAGTTGGGAAATGCACAATGCAACTGATTTTAGGTGGTGCACGTTCGGGGAAAAGCCGCTTGGCAGAGCAGGTTGCACAACAGTTAGCGCAGCCAGTGGTCTATGTCGCCACAGCACAAGCCTTAGATGGGGAAATGCAAGCGCGTATTCAACACCATCAGCAGCAACGACCCGAAGATTGGGGGCTGTGTGAAGAACCCATTTATCTTGCAGAGCAGTTGCTCAAATTAGACCGCCCAAACCAAACCATTTTGGTCGATTGCCTGACCTTATGGATGAGTAATTTACTGATGCAGACTGACCTAAACTTACAAGTTCAAGAATGCCAGAAGCTGTTAGATGTTGTTGCAAATTTAGAGTCCGAGCTGATTTTAGTGAGTAATGAAACAGGTTTAGGTGTGGTTCCAATGGGGCAAATTAGCCGTCGCTTTGTCGATGAAACAGGGCGATTGCATCAGCAGTTAGGTCAAATCGCAACAAAAGTGGTGTTCTGCGTGGCAGGATTTCCCATGATTTTAAAAGGAGAACAAGTGTGAGTTGGTGGTTAGAAGCATGTCAAAGTCCGAGTGAGTCAGTATTGGCTCAAGCCCTAGTACGCCAGTCACAGTTGACCAAACCGACGGGCTCGTTGTCGGAGCTTGAATCGGTTGCAGTAACCTTAGCCAGTTTGCAAAACACTGTAAAACCTAAGATTGACCGCCCATGGATTACGATTTTTGCAGGTGATCATGGGGTGATGGAAGAAAATATTTCTGCCTATCCACAAGCGGTGACACGTCAAATGTTGCAGAACTTCGCAACAGGTGGGGCGTGTATTAGTGTGATTGCCAAAGAGTATCAAGCTAAATTACAAGTCATCGACTGTGGTTCAGTCGGTGAAGCTTATGAATATGTCGGAGTTGAACGCCACTGCATCCGCGCGGGTACGGCTAACTTTGCTCAAACTCTGGCTATGACTGAGGTTGAGTGTGAAGATGCTTTTGCTTTGGGTCAAAAAAGTGTGGAAGATGCCATCGCTTATGGGGCGGATATCTATGTTGCGGGTGAAATGGGAATTGGAAATACCTGTTCAGCCTCAGCTGTCGCTTGTTTTTTATTGGCTGAACCTGCTGAAAAGTTAACAGGTGTTGGAACGGGTATCCGTACTGAACAATTGATACATAAAAAACAGGTGATCGACCAAGCACTTGCACTGCATGCCCAATATGTCGGGAACGATCCATTTAAAGCCCTATGTGCCGTGGGTGGACTTGAAATCGCAGCCATGACAGGTGCGTATATTCGCTGTGCGCAATTGGGTCTGCCGATGGTGGTGGATGGGTTTATCAGTACTGTTTCGGCGTTACTCGCAGTACGTTTAAATCCACAGGTTCGCGCTTGGATGCTTTTTGGACATCAGTCGGCTGAATATGGTCATGTGCGTTTGTTGCAAGAACTTAAAGCGGTGCCTCTATTGAAGCTGAACCTACGGTTGGGAGAAGGCAGTGGTGCAGGGGCTGCACTTGGATTGATCAAACTCGCCTGTCGTTTACATAATGAGATGGCAACATTTGCTGAAGCAGCAGTGATTGGTGAGAAAGTTTAAAGATGTTGTATTTAGATTTTCTGCGCCATGGCGAAACCAGCTTAAGTCATACCTTACGGGGTAAAACGGATGATGCTTTGACGGCGAAAGGTTGGATGCAAATGCAATCTACCCTCACGCAGGCTGAGCAGGTTAGTCAGGCATGGGATGTCATTTATAGCTCACCGCTACAGCGCTGCCGTCTGTTTGCAGAGCAATGGGCCGAGCAAAAACAGCTTCCTTTGTTTATAGAACCGAATTTGCAAGAAATGGATTTTGGAGAATGGGAAGCTCAGCCGACTGAGCGACTTTATCAACTCTTTCCAGATGAGTTGGCCCAATTTTGGCAAACACCGTTAAGCTTTACCCCGCCTCAGGCAGAAAGCCTAGTGGTATTTAAAAGCCGCGTTCTAAAGTCTGTAGAGAGGTTGACCCAACAAATGCATGCGCAGGGCTGGACACGTGCATTGATTATTTCCCATGCAGGAGTCATTAAACTCTTAAAATGCCAAGCGCTAAAACAGCATGATAATGATCTTTTAAAAATGTCAGCAGAGTTAGGGCAGTTGAACTGCTTTGTTTTTACTCAAGGGCAGCTTCAGTTTATTCAAAGTGAGGACGTGTAATGACACCTTTTTGGATTGCATTACAGTTTTTAACGACGTTTCCAGTTCGCTTAAGCGCAATGCCAACGCCTCAGCAAAATGCGCAGGCATTGTTGTTTTATCCTGTAGTGGGTTTGCTCATAGGAAGCATTCTGTATGGAATTGCCCTGTTATTACATGCTTTGCCAGTTGTGCTGTTAAGCAGTGTAATTCTAGTGCACTGGATTTGGCTGACAGGTGGTTTGCATCTGGATGGTTTGGCCGATACCGCAGATGCTTGGGTTGGTGGTTTTGGAGATAAAGCGCGTACACTTGCGATTATGAAAGATCCGAGTTGTGGGCCAATAGGTGTCCTCAGTCTTGTCATTATGTGCCTATTAAAATGGTCGGTATTGTATGTGTTATTACAAAAACAGCTGTATACAGCGCTGATGCTTTTTCCTCTGTTAGGGCGTCTCGTACCTCTTTTTTTCTTTTTAAGCACTGACTATGTACGTGAAAAAGGACTTGGTAGCCAGTTGGGTCAACATTTAGCTCGACCAATCGCAATAGCACTTTTATTGCTTACGCCTTTAGTGGCCTTGTATTGGGCATGGATTGGAGTTGTTGTCCTTGCCTCATTTTATTTAGCATTGTGGTATTTACGGTGTAAATTTATACAGCGCATCGGGGGAGTGACAGGCGATACCATTGGGGCAAGTATTGAAATAATTGAATTAGCCACATTATTGAGTTTTGTGTTTGCTGTATTTTATTTAGCCTAACTATTATAAACCAAAAAAAATCGTCGTTTGATGTAAAGCGATAGCAGATCTTGATCGAATGGTAAAAGTATCAGTATAAAAGTGGACAATATAGATCATTAAAATAGGGATTCATCTGTTCGAATGGATCATTTGTAGATATGTTGTGAAAATCCAAAGATTTCCACGCTAGTTGACAACCTAGATATGATAAAATCTTGGAAATTATTTTTTATGTGATGGTAGTGTTTAATATCATCATGCAATTCAGGTAAAACAGCATTGAATTCTGAAAATATGTCAAATCCTATTGATTTCCAAAAAGTGGCTTTAGAAACTCTTGAGATAGAGCGACAAGCATTATCAGTTCTTGCACAGCAAATAGATGATCGTTTCACTCGTGCATGTGAAATTATTTTAAAGTGTAAAGGGCGTTTAGTCATAACTGGAATGGGAAAGTCGGGACATATTGGACGAAAAATGGCAGCTACGTTTGCTTCTACAGGCACGCCATCATTTTTCATGCATCCTGGTGAGGCTGGTCACGGTGATTTAGGGATGTTGGTTGCAGGCGATGTATTGATTGCGATTTCAAACTCGGGCAAGAGTGATGAAATTATGATGCTGATGCCTTTGATTAAATATTTAGGTGTGCCTTTAATTACCATCAGTGGTGATGAACGTGGACCAATGCCACAAAATGCTGATGTGGCGCTGACCTTAGGTGATATCCAAGAAGCGTGCCCATTGGGTTTGGCACCAACATCAAGTACCACAGCAACCTTAGCTTTGGGAGATGCATTGGCTGTTGCACTACTCGAAGCTCGTGGTTTTACGTCAGATGACTTTGCTCGTTCCCATCCCGCTGGTGCACTCGGTAAACGTCTGTTGTTGCATGTGAAACATTTAATGCATACAGGGGATGAGCTACCAAAAGTGTCTCCAGATACAGCAATGAACAAAGTTCTTTACGAAATCTCAAACAAACGCCTAGGTTTAACCACAATTGTGGATGAAAATGATCGACTGTTGGGTATTTTTACCGATGGTGACTTACGTCGTTTGATTGATAAGCAACAAGGTTTTGATGTGAACTTGGCTGTGTCAAATGTGATGACTCAAAATCCACTGACAATTTCTGCCGAAGCACGTGCTGTCGAAGCCTTAGAGCGAATGAACGAAAAGAAAATTAACCAATTTGTCGTCGTTGATGATGCCAATAAAGTGATTGGTGTGTTGAGTATGCATGACCTGATTCAAGCTGGGGTGAACTAAGAAATGGCTTCTTATATTTTGTTAGAACAAGCACGTCATGTAGAAGCTCTAGTTTTGGATGTCGATGGTATTTTGAGTGATGGTTTTGTAACTTTAACCAACTCTGGGGACGAAATTAAATCCTTCGATATCCGTGATGGTTTAGGTATGAAACTGGTTCAGCAGGCTGGCGTGAAAGTGATTATTATCACGGGTCGTAAGAGTCAGATCGTAGAAAAACGCATGTCTGATTTGGGTGTTGACCTTGTTTATCAAGGGCGTGAAGACAAAGGTGTGGCGCTACGCGAAGCTTGTGCAAAGTTCGGCATTGTGCCAGAGGACTGTTTGTATATGGGAGATGACTGGCCAGACCTATCTGCATTTGCGATTGCTGGTATGAAAGTTACAGTACCGAATGGTCATTTAGAAGTTCGTCGTCGTGCGGATTTAGTCACTCAAGCGATGGGTGGTCGTGGTGCTGTACGTGAAATTTGCGATATGATTTTACAAGCCAAAGGCGTATACGAAACTTTACTTGAAAAGTATACCGCAGTCCCGCATTAATCAGTATGCATGCATGAGAGTTTAGTTAACATTTATGGATACTAAAGTTTTATATATCACTGCCGTAGCGATTGCTGCTATCAGTAGTGGTTATTACTATTATAGTGGAAAGGGGCATAAGCTCGAAGTCGATTCTGCGCAGAGCATGACCTATTCTGCTGAGAAGATCCAGCTGACACAAACGGATGAGCGGGGAAATCTATACGTCCGAGCAAAGATAGATCGTCTTGAGCAAGATATGCAAAAGAAGACATCGAAGTTAGAAAACTTAAATGCTGAAATGTATAAAGCAGGAAAAGTCGATGCCATATTCTATGCAAAGCAGGCGAATGGCTCTAATGACAACGAAAAAGTCGTATTAACGAATCAGGTTGTTGCTCAAAAAATGTTAGATCATGGCCGTATGCAGTTTGAGACGGTCGAACTGACTGCTTTTCCAAAAACACGTGAACTTGAATCTCAACAGCAAGTGGTGGTCACAACACCACAAGCAGAATTTGTCAGTCAGGGTTTAAAAGCAAATTTAAATACGGGTCAATATGACTTTTTCCATATTCGAGGGAAGTATGAACCATAATCCAAAATTTTCTATTTCGAAAACTTTCCTCAAGCAAACGCTTGCACTGAGCTTAGGTGTAGCAGTTTCAACTTTTGCTTTAGCATTACCAAGTGATCGAACTAAAGCCATTTCATTGTTGGCGGATCGTGCAACCTTTAATGAAAAAACAGGAGTCACGACGTATACGGGTAATGTCATTATTGAACAAGGGACTATGAAACTTCAGGCTGACTCGATTGTTGCGAATTTGAACCAAAACCGTCAAATCAGTACCATTACTGCAAATGGCAAGCCTGCACGTTTTCAGCAGCAAGTCAGTACCAATAAAGGCATTGCCAAAGGTCAGGCGCAAAAGATTATTTATAATGCAGAAACAGGCATTATTACCTTATCAGGTAGTGCACTTTTGGAGCAGGATGGTGCCAGTATTCGGGGTAATACGCTGCGTTATAGTATGAACAAAGGGGATATTGAAGCGATTGGTACACCGAGTAGTGGTGGTTCATCGGGCGGTCGAGTTCAAATTGTGATTCCACCTTCAGCCTCTCAATCCTTCCCTGGAGCGCGTGACTAATGGAGCAAACTCTCAATCAGCCACAGACCTTATGCATCAAGCATCTTGCGAAGAACTACAGTAAGCGTTGGGTGGTAAAAGATGTATCTTTTAGCATGCAAAGTGGGCAAATTGTTGGCTTACTTGGACCAAATGGTGCGGGTAAAACTACTAGCTTCTATATGGTGGTTGGACTGGTACGCATGGATAAAGGTGAAATTCATCTTGATAACTTGGATATGTCTGATTTGGCCATGCATGAACGTGCGCGTAAAGGTATTGGTTACTTGCCGCAAGAGGCATCTATTTTCAGAAAACTCACCATTTCTGAAAATATTATGGCGATTCTGGAAACACGAAAAGATTTGAATAAAGAGCAGCGTAAACAACGTTTGCATGAATTATTAGCTGATTTCAAAATCAGTCATATTAAAGATTCATTGGGTATGAGTGTCTCTGGTGGTGAGCGTCGTCGTGCGGAAATTGCACGTGCATTGGCCGCTGATCCAAAATTTATGCTATTGGATGAACCGTTTGCTGGGGTTGACCCAATTTCAGTCGGTGATATTAAAGATATTATTACTACATTGAAACAGCGCGGGATCGGCGTATTGATTACAGACCATAACGTTCGTGAGACTTTAGCGATTTGTGAGCGTGCTTATATTGTCAGTGAGGGTGCGGTAATTGCTGAAGGTTCTCCTGATGAGATCTTAGCCAATGAAACCGTGCGCCAAGTCTATCTGGGTGATGACTTTACTGTATAAGTATTTGCTGCGCCAATTGGTCTGATTGGCGCAGATTTTGAGCTGAAATTTTAGAGTTATGGATATCCCATTTTGACTCAGTCACATAGCTCGTTCTTTTATTCTATGTTTGATCGTAGAGTATTTGAAGCATCTTTTTCCCTTTTATACTGCTATGCATTGTCTATTTGATTATCGTGTTGGTTTGAAGTAATGAGCCATTTTCATACGATAGCTGATTGAAAATACGTTATAATTTTTTGTGAAATTTTTAAAAATTACGTTATGCCATTTACCATCTCTAGTTTAGTAAGCTATGAAGAAGACATCAAAAAAAGTCGTTTTCAAGCTTTTGCTGTGCCTGTTGAAAATGAACAGGCTGTTAAAGACTTTTTAGAGCAATATAAAGATATCAGCACCACACATCAGTGTTGGGCATGGAAAATTGGTCATAATGTTCGTTTTAATGATGACGGTGAACCCTCAGGTACTGCAGGCCGTCCTATTTTAGCCACCATCGAAGGTAATGAACTAACCAATGTTTTGGTTTTGGTCAATCGTTGGTATGGTGGTGTCAAGTTAGGCACAGGTGGACTGGTACGTGCTTATGGTGGAACAGCAGGACAGTGTTTACTGTTGGCCGAAAAAATCGAGCTCATTGAAAAGAAAAAAGTACATTTTGCCTGTCAATTTAATGAATGGGCAATTTTCCAGTATGAGCTGAATAGCGGGCAGATTGAGTTTAATGAGCAATATACTGCGGAGGGCGTGCTTGTAGAGGCATTATTACAAGTGCATCAGATTGAAGCGCTCGCAGTTAAAATACAAGACCTAACCCGTGGGCGTGAAGCATTAAAAATTGTGGATGACCATCATGACTGATCCCTTACTCAAATATCGTGAACAGCATAAGCACCGCTTAAATTATATGCCATGGTTGTATTGGTCACTCAAGCCTAAAAATCGGATGTGGGCTGAGGCATGGCAGCAAGAGTACCAAGCTTACTTAATGGAAATGGAAACCGTTGAAATTGGTCAAAACTGTTTTATTTCTCCATTGGCACACATTTTTGCAGAGCCAGGCCGTAAAATTATTATTGGGGACAACACGTTTATTGCTGCTGATTGTACTTTGCACGGGCCTTTAGAGATTGGCAACGAGGTCGCAATCAACCATCATTGTATTTTGGATGGTGGCCGTGTGGGGATTAAGTTAGATGATCAAGTACGTATTGCAGCTTATTGTCACTTATATGCCTTTGATCATGGCATGGCACTCAGTGATCCGATCTATCAACAACCTGTACGTTCAAGAGGGATAGAAATTGGACGAGATGTTTGGTTGGGGGCACATGCGGGCGTGAAAGATGGAGTGAAAATTGGTGCACATGCCGTGGTAGGCATGAATAGTATGGTGACCAAAGATATTGCGGAGCGATCCATTGTGTCAGGCAATCCTGCTCAGCTTATTCGTTTACGTGATTAAGACATCAAAGAATCTTGAACATTTATCAATACTTAATTACATAAAAATCTGCCATCAAAAAAAAAGATATGCTAAGTTTAGAACAACAATGAGACCTTATGCCAAATGCGGTGTAATGAGAGGCGATAATGAAACGAGTCATTGCATGTATTGATTCTTCCCCTTGTATCAATGCCTTAGCAGAAGCGTCTGCTTGGATTGCAAAACAAACAGGGCGTGAATTGGTCCTTTTACAAGTTTTGGATTATTACCCTGCAAGTTATCACTTAGGTGAAATTAGTGGGGTGATTGGATTTGAAAGCAATGCAATGTTGCTCAAAGAGCTAGCTGAGTTGGAGCAGAAACAAAGTGAACTTGCACTCAGTTACAGTAACAATCTACTTGATCATATTTCTAAACTCATTCTTGAAACACACGGCTTGCATACGACACATATTCAAGAAAAAGGAGACTTCCTCGAGCAAAGTTTTAATTTATTACATGAAGATGACATTGTCGTGATTGGTCGAGTCGGAGAAAAATCGGCTGAACGTAATAAACCACTGGGTAGTAATGTTGAAAACTTTATTCGCGGAGCAAAATGCACGGTCATGACCGTGGGTGATACATTCAAACCGCCTACACGTTTTATCTTTGCTTATGAATATTCTCCGACCTGTGTGAAGATGATGAAGCGAATTGCTCAAAGCGATTTACTGCGTCTTTTACAATGCCATTTAGTCTATGTTGGCGACCACCCTGAAATCCTAGCAGAGCCAGAACGTTATTTAAAAGAGGCGAATCTGGATGTGATTACTGAATATCGCTATGGTGACGTGGCTGAAAATATTTTGGAATATCAGAATGAGCATGGTATACAACTGATTGTTCTAGGGGCATTTAGCCACAGTAAAATTCATCAGTTCTTTTTGGGTAGCATTGCTACGACTATTTTTAGGAATGCCAAAGTGCCTTTATTGGTGGCACGCTAATATAGAGTGACTTCTCTAAATTGTGCCCCTTTTATCCATAGTTATCCGCATTAATTGTGGATAACTATATGGACAGTAAATGTAAGTTTATAATTTATATAAGCTTAAATTAATTGGGTATTTTTTAATCTAAGTTTTAGCTTATTTTACAATGGCTAAGGCAAAGCCATCATGTCCTTTGCTACCGACAGTTTGAATGGCAGTGCACGACAAAATTTTCGGATGATTTTGCATCGCTTTAAACATATCACGGATCCCTTCAATACTTGGCTTATGATTTTCAGGATTGATAATATCGCCTGCACGAATCACGTTATCAAGGAAAATCAAAGTACCTGAATGAGATAGCTTGAGGCTTAATTCCAAATACTCTGGGTAACTTTGCTTATCTGCATCAATAAAAATAAAGTCAAAAGGTTCAATGTCTGCGGGCAGCGATTTAAGGATATCTGCTGCACGTCCACATTCGAGTTCAACAGTTTGTTTAAGCTGAGCTTTGTCGATATTTTCTTGACCCATTGCGGCATGCGTATCACGCCCTTCAATTGTTAAAATATAGCCATCTTCAGGCAAAGCGCGCGCTAACCACATGGTGCTATAGGCAGCAAAAGTACCAAGCTCCAACACACGCTTACATTGATTCATTTGAATCAGCATTTGTAAAAGCATGCCTTGGTTGGGTGCAACAGCTAAGTGATCTGGAAAACCATGTTTCTCTGTATTTTCTAAAGTTTGAGTCAGAATGGGGTCTTCAGGAATTAAATGTGCGTCGATATAGTTATCAATCTCTGTCCACATTTGTTGCATAGCATGTTCACCTTGGTTGCGATGTGGAGCATTTTAAACTTTTATTTTCAGAGTGCAATTTATCCGACCATATTTGTTTAAATCAATGCTTAAAAAAAGAGGTCTAATCGACCTCTTTTCCTTATAAAATAGTTAGTAATTACACATTGATGAATTTCGACTAAGGTCAGGGCCCCATGTGCGATATCCTTGGGTATCAATGTGAATTTGACCAGATGCATATAAGCCTAAGCCCATGTTTAAGCTTTGTCCGTGTTGGGCCCAAAATTGGCATAGACGGAATTTAGTATTTTCAATATATGCATAATCTTGCGGCTGTGGGTTTTCAGGTCCGATTCGAAAATCTATAGCAGAATTGAATAAGTGGCGGGATGAGTTGGCACCCCCTGCACATTGGTTTAAAGGCAGATCTCGATAAACTGAAGTAACTTCAAAATCGGTCAGTACTTTGGCTGCAACCAAATATTTAAACACTTTTAGAGTCGCAATTTGGTTTTTCCAAAGCTCACGGTTTGGAATCATATATTGTGAGCGACCACATTTTTGCCAGTCACGAGCGGTTCTGAGCAGTTCAAAGCTTGGAATGATATTCCCAACGCCATTACGTTCAAGGAAAACTTCATACTCACGTACGCGTGCTAGTGTGTCACCTACAGACATCCAAGCATTATAGGTATAAGGAATAATTTTAGGTGGTGCAGGGCGGTCAAAACTAATTTGCTCTTGTGGGATAAAAATACGTTTTCCATCGGGAGTCGTAATGGTTTTGCCTTTGTGAGATGAAGTCGTACAGCCAATCATCACCAAGGGGATTATGCTAACCGCAAATAATCCCTTTAAAAATTTCTTCATTATAGAAATCAAATATTTAAAAAATACGGCTATTATTTTAATCTATATTGATGGGGAAAATTTGGAAATATTGCAATCAAATGTGTGTTTTAGGTATAAAAAAAGATCAGCTTATGCTGATCTTTTTAGAGTTACTTTTCTAAGTATTGTAACTTATCTGTTTTACCGTTCCATTCTTCACGGTCAGCAGGTTGATCACCAATCTGGGTAATGTTTGGCCAAGTTTGTGATAATTCAGCATTCAGTTCGATAAAGACTTCTTGACCTTCTGGCAGTTCATCTTCAGAGAAAATTGCATTTGCAGGACATTCAGGTTCACACAGTGCACAATCAATACACTCATCTGGATTGATCACTAGAAAGTTTGGACCTTCATAGAAACAGTCTACTGGACAAACTTCTACGCAGTCTTGATATTTACATTTAATACAATTTTCAGTGACAACAAAGGTCATGGCGAAGGCTACCTAAAAATATGGTTCTAATAACTAATGTGTATTTTAGGCAAAAACGGCACCAACTAACAATTGCTTTTATTGATATTTGTTATTTATATGCGTGAAATAAGACTATGTTTATGATTTTTATTATAATGTGCATTGATTTTTAAGGGGTTTTTATAGGAAAAATCGAGCTTTAAGAAATTATAGAAAACAATAACTTAAATAATAGTTTTGCAGGTGCAACTTATGTCACATCTGCAAATGGTAAAGGGATTCCAATATCAACATCATTCCATGAAATTTCATGTCCAGATGCATAAACTTCAGTCATTCTCGCCGTGGTATGACCAGCTAATTGCTGAGCTGATTTACCTGCTTTCTTATGCATAAAAATGGAGAGAGCACGCACTTCGTGAAAAGATGGTACTTGCCGCCCAATATAATTTGGGTATGCATTAGAGCGTTTTACAGCGTCCAAAAACTGTCTTGATAGATACTGATCATCAATTTGTGTCCAGTGCTCTTTCTCAACTTTTAAAGGTCTACCATGTTTTTTCTTTGGTGCACGGTGGATGATGAATGGACTTAAAATATTGTCCTTGCATCGATCCAAGACTTTTTGAAGTTCTGCATCAACTTTAATACGAACATAACCAGCACCTTCCAAAAACTCGAAATCATCCTCAGGATCATCTGTTGTTTTTTCCTGTGCCACATGAAGATAGCCGTCATAAATATCAGTCCACTTCATCTTAATAATGTCGATCCGTCGCTGCGTTGTCAGCATGGCAAGATCGATCGCATTTTGTAGCCATTTAGGTGCCGCAGCGCGAACTGCTGTTAAACCCTCAAGTGTGTGACGCTTACGTTGTTTGGTACGATAGCGCTTGATTGTTTGTCTAGCAGGGTTGTCATTTACAAGGCCCTTGCTAATAGCGACATCGAATATTTCCCCGAGAAAGCTACGACACCCGATACTGGTAGAAGCAGGTAAATCATCGAGTAGGGCATTCGTCATAAAAAGTGTGATTGAAGAAAGTGGTAGTTCATCCCAATCAGTACATCTTTTTAAGTAATTTGTATAAATACGTTTCGAGTTTGCAGCAAGCACGCGACCATCTTTGCGGCGTTTGTTTGCCAAAAACTCTTGAGAAAACTCGCCAAAAGTAACCTCACCCATAACACGAGCAACAAGATCCAGTGACGGTGTAAGTAATTCATTTAGTTTTCTAGCAGCAATCATTGCTTTAGCTTTATCATCGCCCATGCCATGGTACTTACCAGTGACCGGGTGACGATATCTCCAAGAACTGCCTTCACCTCTATATAGGTTTACAGGCAGATCCTTGTTTCTTTTAGAGCGTGGTCTAGACATAGACAACTCCAATATTTGTTTCAACTGTTAAGTACCCGATCGACAAGATTATTACCAGTTTGCTTTTGGTAAATATCCCATTTGATGTACCACAGTTTACCTTTTTGCTCAGCAGGTAGTTCGCCAATACGGCATTGGCGTGTGATTGTCTGAGGGGTAGGAGGGGTTGAGTCTTTTTCACCATATACCCGTTTAATAAATTCTGAAACTTTGATTAGGCATGTCATAGGTGAATCTCCTCTGAAAGTTCAAACTTCATGAAAGTGATCCAGTGAGTATTCGCACGCTTTCCACTGATGTGTCCGAAGACAGGCTTTTGATCAGTCAAAGCTAAAATTTCACTGACTTTAATTTGTGTTTCATTCCACTTAAAAATCAGAACACCACCGTTGGCCAACACGCGGAAACATTCCTCAAATCCTTTTTGAATATCTGCCCGCCAGTTTTCTTTCAATTTTCCATACTTCAAAGCAAGCCAGCTTTCTTTTCCTGCTTTGATCAAATGTGGCGGATCAAATACAACTAAATTGAATTGACCATCTTTGAATGGCATTGCACGAAAATCCATTTCAATATCAGGCGACACCTCAAGAGAGCGCCCATCACATAAAATGTGCTTTTCTGTACGAATATCTCCGAATACGACATTTGGATTTGTACGATCAAAATGCATCATGCGAGAGCCGCAGCAGGGATCGAGTATTTTTGCTGTCATGCTGCACCTCGATATTTACTTTCATGTTTAAAGTTGGCTTCAACTAATGCTCGAGATAACTGAGGGCAAACTGAATTACCAACCATCCTTGTTTGCTCAGTCTTAGTCAGACGAATTTCGCCACCATGTTCATCCAATCCCTTTTCAAAAATATAAGAATCAGGAAAGCCTTGAGCTTTGAATAGCTCCACTGGTTGAAGCATACGAAAACCAATATCTACAATTTGATATTGCTGTTGGCCTACAGTTACCAATCCGAACCGGTCACGTGTTGGAATAGTGCGTAAAGGCTCCCCAATTGAATTACCGTCTTTCTCATTGCCATAGAAGGCAGTTAGAAAAGCGCGTACTTCTGCAAACTGATTAACAGTGGTCATAGTGTGGATCGGTTCACTCAACTCCTGACCAATACAGTTGTTCTTCATCTTAGATAGGTGGCTAACAACAAGTGAATTGTGATCCTTTGCTGTAATTGTATGAACAGGTTCTTTTGCTGAACTACCTACAACACCAGTGTAGTTTTTGGCTAAAAATGCAGAAACCAAGCCATGATGACCACCTGTAGCAATTGTGTGCAAAGGATTTGTCACATTGTTCCCATGGTGGCCTGATGTATTTACAACAAGGCTTGGAGCTATGAGGGCATGATGTCCACCTTTAGTCTGCGCACATATTGTTCGCAGCGGTTCATTAATCGACATTGACCGTTTATTCGATGCATTTGCACATTCAGTTAAAACTGGTGCCATGCCATTTATTATGAATGGCTCAGGATTATCAAAAACAAACTTTTTAAGACCACCCGCAATGCGCTCAAGTGTTGCAGTTGCAAGCGGACGTGTGCGTGTGAAAATGCTTGGACATTCAATTGACCAATCAATGCATTCCGCTGCGGTACGCCATGGTTTCAATTTACCTTTCTTCACCTGGATAGATTCAGGATGACCATGTGTAGGCACAGGCCATTGAATAGGCAAGCCATCACGACGAGCAATCAAAAAGAAGCGCTTACGAATAGTCGGTGAACCGAAATCACATGCTCGTAATTCACGATAATCGACTTCATAACCCTGGTTCTTTAAAGCATTAACAAAACTATTAAAAGTCCTTCCTTTTCGCACAGGGCAAGGCATTCCCTTTGAGTTGAGATGTCCCCAAGTTTTAAATTCTTCAACATTCTCAAGCATGATTACTCGAGGGCGAACCTTGGCAGCCCAGCGAAGTGCAACCCAAGCCAAACCGCGAATTTTCTTCTCAACTGGCTTTCCACCTTTAGCTTTAGAGAAATGCTTGCAGTCAGGCGAAAGCCAAACGAGTCCTACAGGTTGATTACCAGTAACTTCAATTGGATCTATATCCCAAACGCTTTCGCAATAGTGCTTGGTCTCAGGGTGATTCACTCGATGCATTGCTAGCGCTTTTGGGTCATGGTTGATGGCAACATCCACAGGACGATTAAAAGCTTGTTCAAGGCCAGTGCTAGTCCCGCCACCGCCAGCAAAGTTATCAATAATCAGCTCGTGGGGGAGTAGGTCATACATCACTTTGCTCCTGTGCTTCGATCATTGCTTCAATAGCGCAGACGTGATTTTCAATTTCGTAATAATCATCTACCTCCTTACTATTGTTAAACATGCGAATGCTTTGGGCGTGAAGCGCTAGAGACTCTGCGTTTACCAAAACAAACCCTTCAGGAACTGCTTGGGCTGTAGCTGCTTGCCAGCCGATCCAACGATCATTTGTCTGAGCGTTATAAAAAAGGAATCCGTTTTGAGTTGACTCACCATCAACACACCAGCCACTATTTACAGCAAAATCCGTAAACTCTTTTAGGATTTCCATCAGTCTTTATCCTCCTGAAAATCATCAATATCAAAACGCCATTTATCAATTAGTCCGTTTTCATTAATGTTCATGATGATGTAATCGCCATAGCCGCGTTCAGCAGGGCATAACGTTTTAGGCACGTAACCATCGTCTTGTGATTGAATTACAGCGCCGTTTTCATCTAACAATTCCCAACCGCAGCAATCGGACACTTTGTAGTGAACTTTTGCAGTTTTACCGATTTCCCAATTTTCAATAATGCCAGTAGCTATATTGATGATTGGGCACCACAATTCACCTTGTTTGCATGGGATGTTGTCGCCATTTTCGGTGTCATCAATTCCATTTACTTCAGTGTCTTCCCAATATTGAATTTTCGCTTTAACTTTAACTTTTTGAATTTTCATCACACTCTCCTGAGCAAACATCTGCGCAAAATCCTGATTTATGGTTGAAATTGCGCAAATAATTACTCGAAATATTCATTTAACCGCGTTTCACATATATGCGAATTTCCATTACGCCACCTCAATCTTCTTATTCAGCGCTTCAATAAATTGCTTTCCGATAAGTAACCAGTGATTTAGAAAATCCCACCAAAGTAACTGACATGCTTTATTCATTTTTCCGTTCTGCCAAAGCACGATTTGTCTGCGCTCTTTCGGCATTTTGGGATTGATACAAGTGATAGAGCCATCAGCATTAGTCTTTGCAACAAAACCAACCACAGATAAAAACATCGTGAACTGATCCATATGTCTTTTCGGGACTTTTTTCATGCAATCACCTATTTACTTGTGTTTTCAGCAAAATCAATAACGTCCTGAGGTACAGAGCGCTTAGATTGATTTGAAACAGAAAGTTGAACTTTTACAGTGCGCAAAATTTCACGACCAAGACCTGCAACAGAGTCACCAACGGCAGGTTGCATCTGACCATTTTTAACAGCAGTTAATGAGTCCCAAAGTGCATTTTTAAGTTGTTCAGCAGTTAATTGATTGCTCATAATTTCTTTTCCGTGTTTGGCGTTTATTCAAAGTGCCTTTCAGTGATGCGCGTTCTGTAAAATCAAGCCTTTCAGTTACTTCGGTTTCCAATTCATTAAGAAGTAATGCTGATTCATAGAATTCGCCATACTGTTTCTTGGCTCGGTATATCTGGTCATATTTCTGCTTGTAGGCCCTATATTTAGGTGTCCTGCAATACTCAACATGCCTATGCATTCTTTGTTTACGTTTAGCCTTTGCTGTCACTGGATCGTAGGTTCGTTGAAAGTACTCAGCCTTTTTTATCTTGAGTGACTCAAGATTTTTTAAGCGGTACTGGCGGTCATACTCGGCCTTTTCAATTTTCTTCTGCTCATCGGTTTTTAGTGTTCGTTTATGAATGCCGCTACATGTACGAGAGCAAAATAAATATCCTACTTTTTTCAATGTCCGATTTGCTTCGCCATTTTCACGCTGGAATTGGTTTCCACATTCAGAACAGAGGAAGTTACCCAGTGCCATTAGTGCACCTATTTACTTGAACCAAACTGCATTTGATGCTTAACAGCCATAGCTTTCTGATGTTCAACATCGTCGGCACAGCCTTTTAAAATTACTAAACCAATACTGAAAATGCTGATCATCAGTAGGGTGCTTGCAGCGAAGGTCTTCACCAGCTCAATAACTGGCTTATGTTGTGGCTTGGTTTCTTCCAAGGTCGGTTCTTGGTAGAGGATTGCAGAAGTTTGGCTTTTGGTTGCACCAAACTCAGGTAATTTGCTATGCGATGCGCGTTGATTCATAATTAGCCCCGTAAGCTTGCAAGTGTTTACATTGGGCCCTGATCGCCGTGCAAAGTAATCAGGGCTTTTTTATACCTAAAATTAAGCTGTGAATGTACCGATACGTACAGGATTGTCAGGCAGCAATTCAATTACTTTGGCTTTAAAATCCTGAATGATTTCATCTAGCAACAATTCTTCTTTTACGATCTGAATTGAGAAGACCGGTTTATCATCATTTGTGTTGATGACTAGACGCAGAACAATAAGACGCTCATCTAAACCAAAGTAAGCAGAGTCACGGATCTTGAAATACGCAGGTGTAAATTCTTCTTTAGAACGCGCTTCAACTTAGTCAAAGCGAGAGCGACTTTCAGACATATTGCCTACTGAATGATCGGCGCTAACCGTCGCATCAATTTTCATATTGCGGACAGCTGCCAATGCTTGTGCGCCACCAATCACATTACCTACAGCATCAGTAATTTCTAATACACTTACCCAGTCTTCCAAGAAGACAGCAAAATCACGTTGAGAAAGCTTACGGTCCTTAAGTGCATTCAGCTTTGACCAAACAACAGTTGGTTCTAGTTGTAAAAGGGCTTTATGGTCGCAATGGCCTTGGGCGTAAACATCATCTGAATAATTCAAAATGCATGTGGCTGTAACATTTTTATGATCTACAAAGACAGGTGCATTGCTTAACTGACCATCAAGAACAAATGATTTGAAGTCTGCCATTGTTGGGGTTTTTAACACCCCACGTGCACGCTCACGACCACCTTGGAAAATTTCTAAATCTTGAATTTTGTAATCTTCATGTACCGCAACTAAGTCTCCACGGGCTACACCTTTAACTGGGTTTCCTAGTATCGCGATTGCATTTGCTTCTGTATTTTCCATTTGGAACATTCCTATTGCGGGTTAAAAAAATTAAAGGTTTTGAGTTGTTGGTTAAGCTTTTTCGAATTCGTTAAACAATTGCTTTGTGTGATTGGCAAAAATAGTGACGCTGCCATCATTGTTTAAATACATTGGTGTTTCAGAGGTTGTGTCTTCTGAGCGTTTGCCTTTGGCAGTAGGTTCTACATAGGCAAGGGTGTGCGAGATATTCACCTGGTTAGATTCACCAATACGTGAAATGTCGATAGTCACTTGGACTTTGCCTTTTTTGCCATTTGCTACAACGCCTTGAGCTACTTCTGAAATAGCGATTCCAAGTTGCTGCGAGAAATTACCGCCTGATAGGTCGGCAACGAATTGAGGTGCATCTGTTTGTTTTGTCATTTTGGTTTACTCACATTGGGTTGGTGTGTGAGTAAAGATTAACTAAGGTTAATAATTTAGTCAATAATAAAATTAACCAAAGTTAAAATTAATTAAACCAGATTACTTAACTGTGGTTTAATAGACAAAACAAAACCCACCGCAGGGGTGGGTTGGATGGAGTTTGAATAAGTGGATATTGATTTGCTTTATATTTCGTTATTACTAAATATTTTCTTAATCTCATTAATTTTAAAGCAAAACATAGGTAAATCACCTTTTATAAAAAAACGTAAATTATCCAAAGCAAAAGTAAGATTAAATAATCACATTGCAGAAAGAAAAAAACTAATCATGGAAATTCGTAAGAAATCCAAACCAATAACTAACCAAAAAATCATATATGGATTCCCTTGGTGGCCTTGGTTTAAGTAGCTACCATTTCCAAGGTCTGGCTAAAACTATAGAGACAGCCACAGTAATAATTGTGGGTACTATCCAAACTTGATGCCTAATAAAATAATCAACAATTGAGTGTGCAACCCTTGAAGTCCAATGCCTATCCAAGCCAAAACCAAATGAATTTGCCCCATCATAAGTTACCCAATCACCATTCCACCATTTTTTTATTTTCTTAATCACAAATTAAGTCTCTATATTTTTCTATATAAACCAACAACCTTCCCGACCAATCGGCAGTCTTCACTAAGCTTTATAATCTGCTCTGGCCAATTGGGGTTTAATGGCTGTAAATACTTATTATCACCTTCAATAATTAACTTTTTAAAGGTTGCTTCTGTTTCCCCATAGCAAGCAATGATAACTAGATCACCAGTTTGTAAATCAAAAGTTTGCACCTCAGGATTCACATAAATTCGGTCATCTGGAAGAAAGAAAGGTGACATTGACATTCCAGTTACTTTTAAGCCGTAACCACTCTTGCCACAATCTTTATTTGGTGGAAGCCATTCATCAATTTCAGTGTCTCTTAAAACAGTCTCGATTGATGAAAGTGAGCCTGCCGCTACCCATGAGATAACAGGAATCGGGCGACCTTCTAAGGGGATTTTTTCAGATAGATCGATGTTGTTATCTAATTTTGATGGCGAGCCTTTGCCTGTTAAAAGCCAATCATCAGTCACACCTAAAAAATCAGCAATTAATTTTAACTTAGCAGCTTTTGGCTCACTTTCTCCATGAACCCACTTTCCTGCCGCAACAGGTGACACAGATGCAGCACGCGCTAAAGCTGCAGGTGTTACACCTTTTTCTTCCATTTTTTGTTTTAAGCGTTCGTGGAAAGACATATAAAAACCCATCAAAAGTATTAACCAATGTTAATACATACAGTTGTAACTGTGGTTTGCATGTGGTAACTTTGGTTAATTAACCGTAGTTAAGAGAAAATCATGAGACCGTCTGACCTAATGCGGTACTTCAAATGCAAAACCAAGCGCGAACTGTCGTTAAAAACTGGTTATTCAGAAGTCACTTTATGGAAGTGGGAAAAAAAAGGTATCCCGCCGCGCACTCAAGCAGTTTTTGAATTAACCACAAAAGGAAAATTGAAGGCTGATTTAGAAACCTTAACTCCATAAACATATTTTCATGTTTTCCAACAAATAGGTAAACGTGAATAAATTCAAGGATTCACATATGGACATTAGTAAAGAAACAAAAACCGCACTACACAAAATGGTTCATCACTCTACAGGTGTAAGCCCTAAAGATGTCGCAGATGTATTGGGTGTATCGCATAAAACGGTTTTGAATTACGCAAATCCAAACATGGAAACGCATTTACCAAGCTTAAAAGCTTTTGAGGCAATGCTGACCTACACGGAAAATCCAGCGGTTTTGAAAGTTTGGGCGCACAAAATTGGTTTGATGTTGGTTCCTGTAGAAAACACTGATGGTAAAGAGCATCACTTAAGCGTATTGGAGTCTTTGCTCGGTATGAATGTTGGAAATGGTGCAGCAAACAAACAAGTTTTGAATGCATTAGAAGACGGAGTGGTGACTCCCGCTGAGATGGATGAGACGGATCACATCCTAGAAGAAATGGAACTCAAGATTCAATCGCTGCGTAAAGCTATGAAAGGTGAGTGCGCTAAGTATTTATCAGCTTTGCAAATAGAAAAAGCCTGATCTTGAGGATCAGGCTTTCATATTCATTACCCTAGAGGTGGAATTAATGAACAATTTAAATTTAACACAACACCCATGCGCTAACAAGTGCAGCAATTTTAAAGAAGAGCAGTGCAACCATTGCTTAGTACAGATCAACTGCTATCAAGATGAAGATCAATCTATGGGTACGCGAACAATCATTGAGTCTGATTTCGCGAAAGGCGACACGGTTGTATTTATTGATGCATTTATGCCTGACCACCTTATGGAGGTTCATCAGGTGCAAGGCGATGGAATTTTGTTGGATGGTAATCGCAAATTCGCGCTTTCGCATTTACTGCGCCACGCCACGACTGTAGAGCTAAACGCTAAACGCCGTCTTTCTCTGACTGAGCAAAGTTTGGGTGAAGTGTCGTGATGAAAAAAGGAAAAGCCCGAGAGTTGAGATCGGGCTTTAGCATTCAATTCAGAGGGTAAATCTTAATGAATATGCCGATGATAACACAGTTTCAAGAAAATCAAAAAACCATGTCGACTCGCGTTATTGCTGACTTGACAGAAAAGCGTCATGACCACGTTAAGCGTGATGTTGAAAACATGCTTGGGCAGCTTGGTTTAGATATCCCCAAATTTGGGGGCATCTATTTTGATGCTCAAAACCGCCAACAAACCGAATATTTGTTAGATGAAGAGCTAACAATGACTTTGGTCACTGGCTACAACATTGTTTTGCGCAATCGAGTTATTAAGCGCTGGAAAGAACTCGAAGACAAAGCATTAAAACCTGTCGAACTCAGTCGAATGGAGCTAATCCAATTAGCCTTAGCTGCTGAACAAGAAAATCAAGCGCTTAAGGATCATGTCGCCGTGTTAGCACCTAAAGCGCAGGCTTTAGACACGATTGCTGATACAAGCAATACATATTGCATTCGTGAATGTGCAAAAACGATTGGCATTAAGGAATCAGAGCTTATTCAGTTGCTCATTGATAAGAAATGGGTGTACCGAGATGCATCCAAGAAATTACAGCCAATGGCTCAGTACACGTTAAATGGTGTATTTGCAAATCGCACATCACCAGTAATCAAAAATCATCACGACGGCCAAGAGCGCGTATTTCTACACATGCGCGTTACTGCTTTTGGTTTAACGCGAATTGCAGGTCTTGTAGAGAAATCACGTATGAAAGGAGTTTTTGTAGCATGAGTCAATTCACTCCTAACAGCTTTCAGGTGCCTAACGCCTTTGTAGACGACGTTCTTTGTCAAATTGGGGATGTTGCAGCAAAGCTGTATTTGATCATCTGTCGTAAGACACGTGGCTGGTACAAAGAGCATGATTCGATTTCTCTAAGCCAGTTCCAAAAGATGACTGGCAAGAGCCGACCTACAGTCACAAAAGCAATTGCTGAACTCATTCAAGTGGGTTTGGTAATTGAGTGTGGTTCTACCATTCATGGCAATACTTTTAAGCTGAATGACGAATGTGCTGTTGGTTGGAAAATGTCTTTCCCTAGTAAAAATTCTTTACTACCTGAAAGCACTAGTAAAAAATCTTTACTAGTAAAGAAATTTAACTACGCTAGTAAAGAATCTTTACCACCACTAGTAAAAATTCTTTACACACAAAAGACACTATCAAAAGACACTCTACAAAATAAAAAAATAAATAAAAAAAGTAAGAGTGTTCCTGAACAACCTAAGGCTGAAAAACCAAAAGCTGAAAAGCAAAATCAATTCGATCCAAAAGCGGTTGAGTTACCAGCGAATGTAAATCGTGATTTGTGGATTCAGTTTGTTGACATGCGCAACAGCATCAAAAAACCACTGACTGAAAACGCCGTGAAGTTGCTGATCAATAAATTAATTGGTTTCGGTGTAGGGGCAAATCAATCGTTGGAATCTTCGATCATCGGCAGCTACCAAAGTGTATACCCACCGAAGAATACACCCGCAACAGTTCAACAAACTCCGGAACGCCGTCGTTTTGGTAGCCAAGCAAATCAACCAGCACCGATGCGTGATGTTCAAGGAGAGTGCGCATGAGCAATATCCAATTATTTGAGCAAGCATTTGCGATTGATTTCCCGATTGAAGTAGCGGACATGGTGCTTCAGCGCATGAGTGATCTTTACGGATCAGCATTCACGAAAAACTTTGAAGTTTATGCGGATGAAGAACTTCGTCAATTAGCTTGCACAGTCCTGAATGGTTTGACACCTGCAGATATCGCACGTGGTTTGACGCGTATGAACTCTGAGGAATGGTGCCCGAAGAATTTACCGACATTCCGCAGCTGGTGTGAACAGGGCGGTGATTGGTGGACTGCTGATATGGCGTGGGCAAAGGCTATGCAGTTTGAATCAGATCCACAAACAAAGATCACAACACTGACCAAGCGCGTACTTGATGAAGTTCGCCATGTTTTGAGCGCAGAGGGGCAAAAATCGGCCCATTTCGCTTTCAAATATATTTATATGGATTACCTACGCCGTGCTAAGGCAAAGGGTATGACGCAAGAAATGTGGGTGAAGCCTAAGGCTCCAAAGCAGCTCGAAAATCATGAGCGGAACCGTACAGGTGTTCCTTGCCCGCCTGAGTTGGCAGCAAGAATAGGGAAGACGTTTAATCGTGTTGGGGGTGAAGTGTGAATTCAATGGCAAATCATCAACTTTTTGGATTAGCGGAAGAGCGAACTGATATATGGGCAACCCCGCAAGACTTTTTTGACAAGCTGAACGCCGTTTTTAAATTTGATTTGGATGTTTGTGCACTCGCTGAAAATGCTAAGTGTGGTCGTTTTTTTAGTCCTGCAGATAATGGTTTGAAGCAAGAATGGACTGGTACATGTTGGATGAACCCTCCTTATGGTCGTGAAATTATTGATTGGGTGTCAAAGGCAGCATACACAGCTGAGCAAGGGCACACAGTTGTTGCTTTGGTTCCGGTGCGTACTGATGCACGTTGGTTTCAGGATTACTGTTTAGGTCGTGAAATTCACTTTATTCGGGGCCGATTGAAATTTGGAAATTCAAAAACTAATGCTCCGTTTGGGTGTTGTGTAGTTGTTTTTAGACCAAGCTTGAGCGATGTGAAGTGGGGTGAAGCGTGAACAAAGAAGAATTTCAAGCTCGAATTACAGCAGCTCAAGCGGGTAAAAACACCACATTTTCGGAACTAGAGAAAAAGAAGACCCTGCGTGAACAGCTTGAGAGTGATTTGGAGTTGTTTTTAACGTGTGGCGGTGAAGTGAATGAATTGCCTCAAGGTTTCTCTGGTGAGCTTCATAAGGGGTGGAACAACGGACAACCAAAACCCCAAAAGACCATGCATGAAATTATGGCAGGCACTGTATCAGAAACTCATAAGAAGCGTGCTCGACAAAAGGAGGATCAGGCAACGCTTGCAGAGATTAAGGCTTTGGATCGGTGGTGTAAAGGACGCAAGGGCCGTGGTGGCGATCTATGTCGAGAGTTGAAAGTAGCTCATTCATTTATATCGCAAATAACCCAACAAAATAGACCATGCTCAAAAGAGCGTTATGAGCAAATTAAGTTAGCAATGAAAGCGATTGAACAGCGGGAGCAGGAGGCATGAATCTAACTATCGAACAGATGCAGGGAATTGTGGATGGGACGCCTGTTGGAGCGACGCATCATAAATATGTAGGTGCAAACAAGTTGGATTTATATTTTGATGAAAATCATCACCTTGAATTTTGTGACTTTCAAGGGTGGTGCTTTCCAAGATTTCACCACACGAAAGAAATGATTTCTCGCATGAACAACATCGAAGATATCCGTAGAGCGCTGGCTGCTCATAAAACTAAGATGCATTCGCATCTTACTTCAGGTGTATTTCAGGATGATGACCACACAGACCATGTAACCGATATCCGCAATCACATTAGCCCTAATACGAGAGTTTCAGAGGCGCATGTGAATGAAGCATTTAAATTAAATAGATTGGGGTGACAGAATGAAATTAACTAAACAACAGCGCACAGACTTAAAAATGAAATTTGGTGGCCATTGTGCTTATTGCGGTTGTGAGTTGGGTGATAAGTGGCATGCAGATCATATTGAAGCGGTAAAGCGCGACATCATCCATGTAGGTGGCGGAAAGTTAATTTCAGGCGAAATGACAAGACCGCACTTGGACACAATTGAAAATATGAATCCAGCATGCGTGCCTTGTAATTCTAATAAGTCCTCAATGTCGCTTAAGTCATGGCGAAGCCTATTAACACATTACCGAGACGTTCAATTGCTTCGTGATAGCACACATGCACGTCACTTACATCGTTTTGGATTGATAGAAATCAAATCTGAACCTGTGGTGTTTTTCTTTGAAAAGTATGGGGTATCAGCATGAAAGCAGGCGACCGCGTAAAAGTAGATTTCATTAGTGAATCAAGAACTGTTTTTTCAGGTAAACGCTTCACTGGTTATGGCGTATTAGATCGAGTTGAAGATGGTCGTGTATTTGGACGCTTGGATGATGGAACGCCGTTTATGTGTCTATGTGCGGATGTTGAGGTGGTTGAACAATGACACAACTGTACCAGTGTTGCGTAGACACAATAATAAAGGCTAATGCAATCGGCTTTACATCATTTGGGTGTAAGCAGTGCCATCGGAACTTTGAAATTCTTCCTGAACAAACTGAGCAACAAGAAACGCCCACGGCGATCCTACAAGAGACTTGTGACCATGATTGGGAGGATGTGACATCACACGGCGAAACTGAACAGCATTTAGTTTGCACCTATTGCGGAAAAGAAAAAACTCGTCCACTACCAGCACAATGGAGCCCAGAAATTGACTAAGTATCTCATTGGCATCGATACGGGTGTGAACACAGGTTACGCCGTGGCAGAAGACAAAGGCAATGGCGGTGAACTATTTGAAGTTAGATCCTTAACGATTACTCAGGCCATGAGTCGAACGCTTGAGTTTGTTGTGCGCTATGGAAAAGAAAACGTTTGTTTATTCATTGAGGATGCTCGGAAGCGCACCTGGTTCACTGGTGGTCGTGAGAAAGCCCAAGGTGTTGGATCAGTAAAACGTGATGCGCAGATTTGGGAAGATTGGTGTAAAGAGCAGGAGTTGAATTATCAAATGATTCACCCTAAAGCCAATGCAACCAAAACAAAGGCCGATGTATTTAAAAAGCGCACTGGTTGGATTGAACGTACGAATGAGCATGCGCGTGATGCAGCTATGTTGGTTTTTAAAAGATTTGCGAAGTTTTGAGGGAAATAGGATGAATGCAGTAGTGGCTGAGAAATTTAAAAACTTTGAGTGGTTGGCGCAAGGCATTACAGCTAAATCGCCTATTTTTGGTCAAGAAGGGCATAGCACTGGGGAAAAGCCTATTGATTATCAGGATAGATTAGGCGCTATTGCTGCAATGGGTAGCCAGCTTGCCAAGTCTGTTGCATCAGTCATTATCTTTGGTGAATGCTCAATGGGTGATTACGAATATATCCGCAATCACTTGGCTAAAATCATGATGGATGCTGCATATGTGGATAAGAAGCGCGAGCCTGAGCAAATTGCGATTTATCACCTTTCATGGCTGGTAGCAAAGATGGTGATGGTTTTTGCGTTAGATCCTGATTATGAGTCTAACTTTACTGCGAAAGGTCGTCTTGAGGTTGTTGCAGGTGTATCTGGTAAGCAGATGTCTTTAAGTGTGTATCGTCACACATGGAAGCCTTATGAAAATCTTATGGTGATTGCGCTTGAGATGGCTATTAAAGAGGCTTCAGATGCGATTGATGAATATCGCCGTGCAACATATTCAGAGTTACGCGCCTAAAATAGCGGGTGCATTGCGCCTTTCAAACAATATTTAAGAATAGTTGGCATTATTCTGCTAACTAAGGTATCTTATTTCTATACTGGTCGTATTACGGTTTATCCGAGACCAAGGCATTAAAGCTCATCGAAAGGTGGGCTTTTTTGACATTATTTATTCATAAAATTAAGTGATAATGTCTTTTTGTTTTTGAGCTCTAATTGAAATGGCGATTTTAACTGTTAAAGAACTAGAAGACACTCTCGGTAAATTAGTGGCTGAAGGTAAAAAGCCTGAAAAGATTTTATTAGGCTATAAAGCGTATGGTGAGCTAATGAATGATCGTAGCTTTTTTGAGGAAGTGGCTGGCTCGGCAATGGATCCAAACAAACGAAAATATAAAAATATTAAAATTAAGGTTACCCAAGACGAATACCAGTTTGAAGTGAAGTGTTCAAAAGAGTAGGTTTAAGCATCAAGGAAAGCTCGCCAAATGGTGAGCTTTTTATTGCCCTGCTTGATTAACCAGGAAGGAATCTTGCTTAGTTCGACAAAGTTAATGACAGTATTTCAGTAATAAATATCATAAATTTATGTTTTATAAGTAAAAATAACTGACATTTCTTGCGACATGATTGCTTGATTGTCCAGGAGTAAAATCATGCTTAGATTACTGATGTGCTTATTCGGCCTACATGGTGCGACTGAGATCGATTACACAGTTGATGATGAAGAAATCAAGGTGTGTCGGGATTGCATGAAAGAAGTTAAGTAATTTAGATTTAAAAAACATAAGCCTGATCATTAATTTGATCGGGCTTTTTTATTACCAAAATAAAGCAGGTGTGGAAAATGAATAAGTTTCAGAAAGGTAGTGCAGACAATATCTTGATTGGATTGATTGCAGTCTTCGTTATAGCAATCATATTGATCTTCTTATTTGCGTGGCCACAATACAAAGTTTGGCAGCAAGGTATGGCAGGACAGGCTCAATTATCAAAAGCACAGCAATCCAAACAAATTGCAATTGAGACAGCCAAGGCTGAGCTTGAGAGTGCGAAATTGCGTGCAGAAGCAATCAAGGTAATGGGTAAAGCAGCACAGGAGTTCCCTGAGTACAGGCAGCAAGAGTTTATTGGTGCATTTGGTGAAGCTTTACGCGAGGGCAATATTAGTCAAATTGTATATGTGCCAACTGAAGCCAATATTCCTGTCTTGGAAGCAGGCAAGCGACCATCTTCTAATTAATCTTTTCCACTTAGCCGAACGTATTACGGCACATAAAACCACGCTCAATATGCATTATTGGCGGGGTTTTTCTTTTATCTATTTCGCGTTAATGGTGGTCACCATGGATCAAGTTGAAGCAAAGCGAAACAAAGAACGTTATGAGCAAAACATCAAAGGTGCATCAATGATTCACCCAATGGATATGCCACAACACTTGATTGATGGGTTGGCTTATTTCATTCGTGATCAGCGCCGTAAGATTCACAACATCGAAACCAATTTGAATGGTGATTAATCATGTCATGTAAATCATGTGAAGAACGTCGACAGAAACTGAAGGCTTTAATAAATGACTCAGCAAAATCAATTTCAAATGCAATTGCTTTCCTTGGTGGGCGAACTGGTAAAGCAGAACAGCCAAGTGTTGGAACAGAACAATCAACTGATTCGACACCTGACACAGCAGAGCAACCAGATCAACGAATTATTGTTAATACTCGAGGATCAGGAAGAGGCAAACGTTCCTAGATATATGGATGAGTAAATATGGCATCAATTATTACTCGGGCTGAAGCTGATAAGCGTCAAGCAATACTGCAAGGTTTAAATTCCTTTCATAGCGCTCATGATGGGAAAGGCATTCGGCATGTATTTGTGAATGGTAATCGCATTAAATGCGTAAAGTGGGCGAATATAGAGCAAGGATTAGTTTGTTTCATACCTCATCGTCGCTTTACCAAGAAAGATAGACGCAATGGTGAAATATATACACGATTACTGCGTGGCACTGTGACAGTGGAGTTCATTAATCATGAAGCTAAAACGATTGCAGAGCAGGCTTGATGCCATCACACCCAAGCAACCTAGACCACCAAAGAACTGGGGATCAGGTCGTGGCGGTAGACCATGGCGCAGACTCAAGGAAAAGATACATCTACGCGACAACTGGACATGCCAGCATTGCCGCCGTGTTACTACAGAACTTGAACTGGACCATATTGTCAATGTTGCCCAAGGTGGTACTGATGATGAATCTAACCTGCAATCGTTGTGCGTTGAGTGTCATAAGAAGAAGACACAAAAAGAATCTAGAGGAATTTAATTATGCGTAAACAAATCACACAAATAGGTGTTATTGCATCACGTTCAGCTAATCGTCTTTATGATGAAAAGCTCAAGCCATTTTCTAACGAGATAAAGAAAAAAGAAGGGAAAGAAGTTTTTGCTTCAACCATCATGTTGCGCGCCTCAGCAGATCTATTCCACTTGTGTGGTGATAGCTACGAAGATCAGTTGGATATGCTTGTAAGCGTCATGAAAGAGCAAGCGAAAGCTGCGCGAATAAATGATAAATAGGTAGGGGGGGAAGGTCAAAAGTTCAAAACCTTTTGCCCTTGGACACCACCCCCCATCTCACGTATAAAAAAATTTCCCATTTCGCAAATATGTTAAAGGAGGGTACATGGCTTTAACAGCAAAAAAGAAGGCATTTGCCCAAGCTAAACATGATGGTGCAAACAACAAGGAAGCCGCGATTTTCGCGGGTTGTAGCCCTGAAACAGCCTCGCAAGCTGGTTCTAGAATGGCGAAAGATTCTGATGTGATTGCTCAGATTGAGAGACTTAAAAGTGTTAAAGATGTTAACAATAATGTTAAACCCAATCCCAAGCCAATAGTCACTAAAAAAGATATCAGTACCGCTTCTGAACGACCTGATCCACTTAAATTTTTAGAAGAAATTTGGACAGACCCGGGTGAAGATACGAAAATGCGGATGGATGCTGCAAAAGCAGCTCTACCGTACTTCCATGGCAAGGTTGCTGATAAAGGTAAGAAAGAAACCAAAACGGATGACGCCAAAAAAGCCGCACAAGGTGGTAAGTTTGGAACACTGGGTTCGCAGTTGAGGAGTTGATTATGGGGTGGCTTGCATTTAACCGACTTAAAAATGGGAAACACTAGTATGTCGAAGGTGCTCTCACTATTGAATTTGATGAAACCGGCTTACTAACGGTTTTTAAAAATACTGAAGTGGTTTATGTAAAACAATTTCAGTCACATACTAAAGCTATGCTAGGTGTTGAGCCTATTTACCATAAATACAAACCACAAGATTAGTAAATTGACCGCCCATTATGGCGGTTTTTTAATGAGTTAATTTTATGACTGCAATGCTCCCAGAATGGACAACCGCTTGCCCAGACTGGGAGGAGCGTATTGTCAAAAAGCAATCGCTCATGCCATGTGCGCCACTGTTTCCACAAGTTGCAGATGTTGCAGAGCGAATTTTTAAGGAACTCATTCTTGTTGATGTGATGGATAGCCCGAAGATGGGCGATGTCACCTTGGAGTGGGTGATTGAATTTGTTAGAGCAATTGCAGGGGCATACAACCCTGAAACTAAGCGTCGTTTGATTCGTGAGTTTTTTCTTCTGATTTCTAAGAAAAATACTAAGTCTACGATCGCTGCTGGAATCATGCTGACATTGCTTTTGTTAAATGATCGACTTTCAGCAGAGTTGATCATCCTTGCTCCAACCAAGGAAGTTGCAGACAACAGCTTTAACCCGATCCGAGACTTCATCAAAGCAGATGAAGATCTCAGTTTAATGATTAATATTTCTGAGCACACTAAAACCGTTACTAATTTAGGTACAGGTGCAACGCTTAAAGTTATTGCTGCGGAATCAAATGCAACAGCTGGCAAGAAAGCCTCAATCATTTTGATCGATGAGGTTTGGCTTTTTGGTAAGCGTGCCAATGCTGAATCAATGTTCCGTGAAGCGAAAGGTGGCTTGGCATCGCGTCCCGAAGGGTGCGTGATTTATCTTTCTACCATGTCTGATGAAGTCCCATGTGGTGTATTCAAGCAATTATTAGATTATGCGCGTGATGTAAGGGATGGAATTAAACAGGATAAAGCCTTTTTACCTCTTATTTATGAGTTTCCTAAGCATTTGATAGAGGCGGGTGAACACTTAAAACCTGAGAATTTTTACATCACCAACCCGAATTTAGGTGCTTCAGTAGACCTTGAATACCTGATTTCAGAGTTCAATAAGGTCAAAGATGCAGGTGAAGAGTCGCTTAGAGACTTCTTGGCCAAGCATCTAAACATTGAAATCGGCATGAACTTGCGAGCAAACCGTTGGGCGGGTGCTGAGTATTGGGTTCAGCAAAAGCATGTGTTTGGACTTGAGCAATTAATTGAACAATCTGAGTTGATCACATTAGGTATTGATGGCGGTGGCTTGGATGACTTGCTTGGATTTGCTGCCTTAGGACGGTTGAAGAAAGATCCACGTATTTGGTGGCTTTGGAGTCGTGCTTGGGCGAATAAAATTGCCTTGGAACGCCGTAAAGAGAACATCCCTAAATATAAAGACTTTGAGCAAGAAGAAAGCCTTGTTGTTGTCGATAAAGTGGGTGAAGACATTGACCAGTTGGCGTTAATTGCAAAGCAAATTTACGACAGTGGCAAGCTCGACAAAATTGGGCTAGATCCGCAAGGTCTTGGAGGTCTCATTGATGGTTTAACTGGCGCTGGAATCCCTGAAGAGGTACTTGTCGCAGTCCCGCAAGGACATAAGTTGATGGGATACATCATGACATCCGAGCGCAAGTTGGCTGAGGGCAACCTTTGGCATGCAGGACAACAACTTATGACTTGGTGTGTAGGTAATGCTCGGGTCGTGATGATTGGTAATGGTATGCGTATTACCAAGCAGGATTCAGGTGTAGGAAAAATTGACCCCGTCATAGCCATGTTTAACGCCGTGGCATTAATGAGTTTGAACCCTGAGCCCACAAATAAAGATTACGAAATACATTTCATATAACCGCCTTAATTGGCGGTTTTTACATTTTGGAGGGGGCTATGTCTGCTCTACATAAGTCATTTGGCTCTTTTGAGATTAAAAGCGTCGATGAGGAAAAGCGAACATTTACCGGTACGGCAAGCACACCGAATCAAGATCGATCGAAAGACATCATGGTGCCAAAGGGTGCGAAGTTCAAATTACCAATGCCATTACTATTTCATCACGACATGCGAAGCCCGATTGGTCATGTGACCAGCGCGAAAGTAACGGATAAAGGAATTGAAGTAGAAATTCATATTCCTGAGATCAAGGAAGAAGGAAAGCTGAAGGATCGCGTAGATGAGGCCTACCAATCTTTGAAGTACGACCTTGTAAAAGGATTATCTGTTGGCTTCCTGCCGAACTGGGATACCGCCGAGATGATTAAAGGTGGCGGTATTAAGTTTGAAGATTGGGAATGGTATGAGCTTTCACTTGTCACGATTCCAGATAACCGTGATAGCGGAACAGATTTTAAAAAAGCTTTTGAGGAACACAAAGCCGCGTTGGGCAGAAAACCTCAGACCGTTACAGATGGCGTTTCATCTGAACAAAAACACGTTGTTGTCAAATTAAATAGCCCAACAAAGGGTGGAGTGAAATTGGTATGAACAAATATTTAAAACAGTTACTTGATGCTTTGGCTGCTAAAAATCTAGAGCTTCAAGGGCATATTACCAAGTCATTAGATGGTGGTTCTACACCAGACGATGAAACTGAAGCGGCAATTCAAACTGTTGAAGCAGAAATTGCAGCGATCGAAAAGAATATCGAACGTGTAAAAAAACAAATCGAAGCTGCTAAAAATGCTGCTGAAAATGGGACGCCAGTTGCTGGTGAGAGTGGTGAAGAAGCTAAGGCTTCTGCCGAAGGTGATCCAGATCCAACTAAAAAGAAAACAGTGGTTACAACTGAATCTAATTTGCCAAAGGGTATTGGTTTTACTCAATTTGTTCGTGCAAAAATGTTGGCATGCCATGTTCAAAAGCAAGGTAACTTATTGACGGTAGTGGATGCTGCAAAGCAACTTGGGTTTGGTCAGGATACGGTTCAGTATATTGAAAAAGCTGTGCTTGGAACTACGACTGATGCTGGCTTTGCAGCACCATTGGTTCAGCAAGATACATATAAAGGCGATTTTTTAGAGCTGCTTCGTAACGCAACCATTTTTGATAAGTTGCAAGGTTATCGTACGGTGCCTTTTAATATCAAAATCAATGGTCAGGCTACTGGTGGGACAGCCTCATGGGTTGGTGAAGGAGCTAAAAAACCTTTAACAAATCCAACGTTTGACAGCGTAGAAATTAAAGAACATAAGCTTGCAGCTATTACAGTGTATACCCAAGAGTTGCTTCGTCGTTCTGATCCGGCAGTTGATCAGTTAGTGTTAAACGATTTGATTGCTGCATCTAAAACGCTTATTGATGAAACATTCCTTGGTACACAAGCACAAACCGATGTAACACCAGCGGGCATTCTCAATGGTGTTGTTGCAGTTGCAGCAAGCGGTGAAACCGCAGAAGCAATTGAAGCTGATTTGTTGAAATTGATTGAGACGTTTGTTGAGGCGAATTTAAGTACAGATGGTGCGTACTTCTTAATGAGCGAAACACGTGCAATGCGTATCGCGTTGCTTCGTGATGCATTAGGCAATACTTACTTTAATGGGATGAATTTCGCAGGTGCAGCTCGCTCATTATTGGCTATTCCTGTCATTACATCTCAATCTGTTGGGGACCGAATTGAACTTGTGAAAATGAGTGAAATTCTTGTTGCTCAAGATGGTGGTGTGGATGTTGCCTACAGTGACCAAGCGACATTGACTGATGGTGCAACGACACACAACTTATGGCAAGAAAATAAGTTCGCAATTCGTGTTGAGAAATTCATCACATGGGCAAAACGCCGCCCGATTGCTGCAGCTTATATTCAATACACCTAATTTTTATTCATTAGGTCAAAAACAGCTCCTTAATTGGGGCTGTTTTTATATCTAAGCATCAAAGTTGTTTAGCTATGAGAACAGTCTATGAAAATTAAATATTTAAGAAAGGCACCGCAAGGAATGCCTGGTGATGTAGCTGAAGTTCCAGATCTGCAAGCCAAAATCTTAATTAAGTTGAAGTTTGCAGAACCTTTAGATGGCGAACCCTCAATTGAGTTCTTGAAGAACTTAAATGGAACCCTAGTTGTTGATGATTTTGGTAGTTTGGTTGAGTTGCCTCTGACGGCTGAGCGTGTATTAGAAAATGCTCAACAAGCGGTGCAAGAAGAAAAGCCAGTCAAACCCAAACAAAAACGTGCAAGCAAAGCAAAATAAGGCGGTAAATAATGGGCATTTTTGGCAATTTATTTAAGAAAAAATCGCTTCAAGGTGTTCATTCAGGCGGTGGATGGCACTCGATGTTTATCCATGAGCCTTATTCGGGTGCATGGCAAAAAAATGATGAATTAACCCGTGAAGATGTTACTGCACATCATGCTGTTTTTTCTTGTGTCTCATTAATTTCACAAGATATTGGTAAGATGCCGATTCAATTGAAGCGCCATGAAAAAGGTGTTTTGGTCAATGCAGATATACCAAGCAAATTTCGCGTTTTAAAAAAGCCTAACCGTTTTCAAATTTGGCAGCAATTTAGCGAACACTGGACAACATCATTATTGCTACGTGGCAATACCTATGTGCTGAAGCGCAGAGATATTTTTGGTGAAGTGACGGAGCTTGTTGTGCTCAATCCTGATCTTTGTAAACCATTAATTGATGACAACGGAAACGTCTTTTACCAATTGGGTAACGACCGACTTACACAGACTGATTCGGTCGTAATACCAGCATCCGAAATCATCCATGACCGTATTAACTGTTTTTATCACCCACTTGTGGGGCTAACCCCAATTATGGCGTGCTCATTGGCTGCGGGACAGGGTATTGAGATTCAGAAAAACTCTAGAAATCTCTTTAAAAACTTCAGTCGGCCAGCTGGAGTTTTAACTGCTCCCGGTTCAATTGCAAAAGATAAAGCTCAAGAAATTCAAGACCGCTGGAATGCTAATTATTCAGGAAATAATGTAGGTAAAACAGCCATCCTTGGTGATGGTTTAACTTTCCAAGCCATCACCATGAATGCTGTAGATGCACAATTAATTGAACAGCTTGAGATGACGGCTAAAGTAATATGTTCAGTTTTCCATGTGCCCTTATTCAAAGTAGGTTTAGGGCCTACGCCGACTGGGAAAATTTCGGATTTAAATGAAATTTACTATTCTGATTGTTTGCAAAGTACGATCGAGGCACGGGAAAACTTACTCGATGATGGTTTAGGTCTTAAAGATAGTGGTTTGGAAGCATTTTTAGATATTAGTGTGCTTATCCGCATGGACTCAACATCACAAATGGCACGTTTAAAAGAAGGTGTTGGTGCTGCAATCCTTACGCCTAATGAAGCGCGTGTGGAGGTTGGGCTATTGCCGATTGTTGGTGGTGACACGGTTTATATGCAACAGCAAAACTTTTCACTGGAAGCACTTTCTAAGCGTGATCAGCGGGAGGATCCTTTTAATACAAGTTCAACCACTAAGACTGATCAGAAACCACCTGATTTACCTGAAAATAGTAGCGAGAAATCCCTATATAAAGGGATTTTTAGGACTGAAAATAAGTATGAGAATGGGTGTTATGTGACTTACAAGGGCTCATTATGGCATTGTGAAAAATCACATATCGGAGAGTTTAATTACGAAAACTTCAAGCTGGCTCAGAAAAAATGGGGAGAAACATGAGTATCGTTGATTTAGAGGAAGTAAAACACCACTTACGGTACGACGATGACAGTAATGACATCTCCTTAAATGGATACATTACTGCAGCTGAGTCTGTCATTAAGAGTTACATCACAGATACTTTTGAAGCTGATTATCCCGCTGCTATTAAACAGGCAGCATTACTGTTGATTGGTTATTGGGATCAATTCCGTAATGCTGAAGGTGATGCACCTGTGAACGGCAATTTCTTACCTATGCCAGTGCAGTCATTACTTTATCCATATCGTAAACCGACAGCTATATAGGTGATGTATGAAATGGCTTAAAAAGATAATGGGGTGTCAGTGTTGGGCCTGTAAAAATGTTCGTTTGGGTGGTGGTTATCAACCTTGCCATAAAGTGAATAAGACTGGTGAATTGAAGTCGCCACCAAAAAGACCATAGGTGATTCATGAGAGCAAGCGAACTCTGCCACCGAATCCGTATTGAAAAAGAAACTTCACTGCGTGATGACGATGGCAACACTCTAGATCCAGTATGGACCACACATGCAACTCTTTGGGCGAAAGTCACATGGCTTTCGGTCAAAGATACGTTGGTTGCTCAGGCCAATAATTCTGAAATTGTTGCGCGCTGTAAGATTCGTAAGCGATCCGATATCGATACAGCCATGCGCGTTGTCTATGATGGGAAAATTTATAGCATCACTGGTGAGCCTTTACCCGATGCTGAGAATGGAAAAATCTATTGCACTTTGATGCTCAGTCATGGGGTAGAGAAATAAGGAAGCGATTATGTCTGTCGAATTTAAGATTGAGGGCATGGATGAACTTTCTAATAAACTCCAAACTTTGTCAGATGGTAAAGCTGTTAACCGTCGTGCTCGATCCGCTGCACGTAGAGCCATGCAATTAGTTCTCTTTGCGGCCAAGGTTGGAGCTTCGCGTATTGATGATCCTGATACGCGGGAAAGCATTCAAGAAAACTTGGTGATTCGTAATGGGAAAAGCCGCGATATAAACACTGTTCGTATGCGCGTGGGTGTACTTGGTGGTGCCAAAAACTACGCCAATACTAAGGACAATGTTCGTAAGGGGCGTGTAGGTAAGCAATACACCACTGATGGAAGCAGTAAGAACCCGGGCGGAGATACTTTTTACTGGCGCTTTATTGAATTTGGTACTTCAACTTCACCACCAGTTCCATTTTTAAGACCAGCATTAGCTCAAAACGTTGATGCAGTAACTGTTGAATTTAACAAGGCATTTATGAAGTCGATTGAATCCGCAATCAAAAAAGGTAAGATCGAATGAAGCAATTACCTATTTACAGAATTTTAAAGGCTGATGCTCAAACATTTGGAATGTTGGGTGAACGCATTTATGAAGATGTAGCCCCTGAAAAGACACCACCACCTTATCTGGTTTGGTCTGACTTATCAGGAACACCAAATACTTCCCTAGATAACATCACCAATGAAGATGATGTGCTGTATCAAGTGATGGTTTATAGCCCGAACCAAAAGACAGCTTCAGATATTCGAACTGCTGTGTGTAATGTTCTTCAAGAACATAGCTTGATTGATCAGCGTATCGGTCACTATGAGTCAGATACAAAGCAATTTGCTCGTGGTTTTTCTGGTAGTTGGTGGCTCAATCGGTGATATATTGATAAAAAAGATCGGATTGATAAATGCTTACTGAAGAACAAGTGGAAAACATTTTAATTGAAGTAAAAAGGAATGTAGGTGAATGGGTGGGTGAAACAGTATCTTTCGGGAGGCCGCCTATCCATTTTAAAGGCCTTCATGATTTATTTGTTTCAGCTAATGTTGATCTTGCTGGATTGTTTGATTTAGAGCCCCTTACTGTTTTAGAAAAAACACTTGAAGCATGTAAAACACTTGGTTTGGAGGAAAGAGAATTCGTATTTTCACTTGATAGCTGGTCAGCAGATGCAAGTAAGTTATTCAACTTAAAGCAAGAATATTATCCAGAATTCATTAGATAAAAGAAGTTTATTTGAAGTTTTGCCGCCTTAGGGCGGTTTTTTTATGCCAAAAAATTGAGGAGTAGCTACTCATGGCGCGTATTAAAGTACAAAAGTCGCAACTGTTCTGTGTAGACGGTAATGAAGTTATTACCGTTCAATGTGCAAAAAACTTAACTCTCGGTACTGACACTGAAGAAGATATTGATGTGACATGTATTGATGATGCCGAAGATAATTTTGATCCTGGTAAAAAGACACCGGGTGAAGGTTCTCTAGGTACGGATTTTGACGATGAAAACGAATCACATTTAAAGATTCTTGCGTTGTCCAAAACTGATCCACGTAAAAAAGTCATGTGGTATTTGGGTTCAAGCCATTCAGATGCGGCACCAACTGTTACTGCAGGTGTAGTGACTCTTCCGCCTGAACGTATGTGGTGGGCTTTTGAGGGTTATTTGAAAACACCTGAACGCACATTCGAAAAAGGGCAGTTTGTTGGTTACAACTATCCGCTTAAACGCACTTCTAGTGTTAACGAAACAATGCGCACAATTCCTTAAGGGTAGGTTATGGCTAGGAAAAAATTAACGCTTGCCTCTGCGAAGAAAGCTTCGGGTGTAGGCGAGCTGGTTGAAAAGACAATTAGTTTTGTTGATTCTAAAGGTGAGGCGTTTGAAGGTGAAATTTTAGTAAAACGCCTATCACACGCTGAGCTTAAAAGTGCAATTGATGCATGGAATTTAGATGATAATTCCAAAGCGACAGTTGATCAGCACTCAAAGGCAACATTGTTTGTATCTGTGTACTCATCACCTGATGAAAAGTTCTTTCCTGAAATTGCAGACACTGGTGCTGTGAATTTTGAAATCATTAGCGCAATGTTGAAAGCAGTTGATGAGGTCAATGACTTTGCGGGAAAGAAGTGGATCTCAAATCAGAAGAGTTCTGGTGCGAGCTCGTCCTTAACGGAATTGGTGGAAGAACCATTGAAGAAGCCAAGCGACAAGTAAGTCCGAAAGAGTTCAAAATGTGGTGGGCCTATCGTCAAAAATATGGCTCACTTTTTTTTGGTCGAAGGATTGAACAGGGATTGGGAAATTTAATCGCATCATTCCTTGCTTTCAATGGCGCTAAGGATGTTGATGCTTATGCATTTATGATGCATGAAGATCATCCCGATGAAATTGAATACAGTGTCGATGAGATGTTTGCGAAAGGCTTGGGGAACTGACTTAGGTTGGTTTCTTTCTACTGTGTGGACTTTTTGTTAAAAAATGAGTAGTTTATTTCCTTGTTTTAAGGGGGAAATATGAAGAAATTATTAAGTATAAGTATTCTAGCTTTATCATCAGTAGGCTGTACATCAATTCAAGTTAACAATACAACTGGGTTTAATCCAAATTCGATACGTCAGGTCTGTGTTGTACACAATCCTAAAGTTATTATTAAAGACTTCGATGGAATTATTGAGCGAAGTTTTGCAAGGCATAACATTAACGCTAAAACTTATAATGATGGGGCAGATCTGAGCTTGTGTCAGACTATGCTGAATTATACTGCTTTACGTTCGTGGGATATTGTTCCATATATGGTTTCAGCGCAATTTAACCTTATCCAAAACGGTAGACAGGTTTCTGAATCTTCATTTAAGCTTAAGGGTAATGGTGGGCTAGCGCTAAATAAATGGCGTAGTACCGAAACAAAAGTAAATGAATTGGTAGATGAATTATTAGGGAAAAAACCACAAGCAAATAAAGTAGGTTCACCTGATTTAAGTATAGAGCAACCTTTAATTTTGACACCACCACCACGTGTATAAATATAGAAGTTTTTATAAAAAAGCACCCTAGGGTGCTTTTTTTATTACCCTCGCTTAAGGTGTTTTTTTGTTTGAGTTATTTTCAATCACTGGAACTTTTAAGTCGGTAAGAGTTGATGCTAGTTTTTCCTTATCAACGCCGTTTACTAGTAGCCCTTCAACTAAATTGTTAATTGTTTGATGGATGGCATCAGCAAGAATCTTTTGGGTCGCTTCAGTGGCCATAATTACACCTTCCTCCTCCACAGCAAAACTTTGTTCAAGTCGGTGCACGGCTTCAGCAGTGATTGTCCGGCCATTATTTAGCGCTGCTTTTTCTATGCTCTCTTTGAGCTCCATTGGAACTCGGAGGTTCATTTGAGGATCGTTGCGTGCCATTGTTGGGAAGACTCTATTAGTGATACAAAAGATAATATTGCATCACAGTGCTTTACATCAATAAAGCGCTGTGCTTTAATGTGATCACGGTGCTTTATTTGGAGGGTTGAATGGCACGACTAGATACACAGGTAGCAGTTCGTATTCCACCTGAGTTGCATAAGCAGCTAAAAGAAAAGGCTGCAAAGGATGAGCGTTCAATGAATTATTTGATTAATAAGGCAGTTGAATTTTACTTAAACCAAAAAGAGAGTGCGAAAGCATGAAATCAACAGGCAACAAAAAAGCCCTCAGTCTTGGCGGATGGGGCTTGATTGATGTCAACAACTTAAAGGAAAGTCAACATGACTACTATACAACAAAATCTTTTAAACCCAAACAATCAGGCCTTAGTTATTGGTGAATTTACTATTCGCCAAGATGAGGATGGTCGCTATTGTTTAAATGACCTTCACAAGGCCAGCGGTAATGCTATAAAGCACAAACCATCATTTTGGCTTCGCAACGAGCAGACACAGGATCTAATTAGTGAGTTGCAAAATTGCAACTCACAATTTGCAGCAATAGAAAAACCAGTCAATGTTTTGCGAGGTAATTTTGCGGGCGTTAAAAAACAAGGTACATATGTTGTTAAAGAACTCGTCTACTCATATGCAATGTGGATCTCCGCTAAATTCCACTTAATGGTAATTCGTGCTTACGACTCCCTAGTTATGGAATGGATGATTGGCGGTAAGCAAACCATTTCACCAGAGCAAGCAGGCATTCTTTACAACATTGTTCATACACGCGCTGGCAACAATCAGAGCTTGATTATGCAAATGTGGAGTCGCTTAAAGAACCACTTTAAATATTCTGCAAGTTATCGAGAACTTCGAGCAATTCATTTTGAAGACGCTAAGCACTATTTGGAAGTAATGGATTTGAAGGGTAAGGCGGAATCTAAAACTAAAGATCCTGAAATTAAAACATTGCCATACCCACCAGAAGTAATTCATGTGGCGCAGCAGATTTGTCAAGAATTTAAGTCGAGCCAATACAGCTCTTGGTTTGTGGATGCTAGAGATGGTCTGTTATCTGCAATGCCTTTGCCAAAAGGTTATTATCCAACAATGGATATAGCTGAGTTTGCTAAGAGATTTGATGCTGTTTTAGATTTATTATATGGAACAGACACTTTGAGATTGGGTCGCCATTATTTGAGTGAACGAAAAGCTTAAAAGCAAGAACCTCCTTCGGGAGGTTTCTTTTTGCCCATGGAGTTAGTATCTTGTTCTAAATTATAAATTTGGGGCAGGTATGGCTATTAACCCTTGTAAAGAATGTGGTGGACCAGTAAGTGATAAAGCGGAAAGTTGTCCGTTGTGTGGGGCAAAGCAGCCTAAAAAAACATCTCCATTTGTAATGTTATTAGCTATTTTACTGGCTGGTGGTGGATTAATTGCACTACTTACCCCTAAGTCGGAAAATGTCGTACAGGAATCTAAGCCACTTACAGCAGAAGACATTATGGCTGCCAAACAGGTTAGCGCTTACATGACTATTAAAAGCAGTCTTAAAGATCCTGATAGTGCGACGATAAATTTTTATAAGGGTAAGCCTTGCGGACAAGTCAAAGCTAAAAATAGCTTTGGGGCATTTACTGGGTTTAAGCGTATTGTGATTTTAAAAGATATCAATATTGAAGGGCAGGGAATGACAGGCACACAGTTTGAAAAAATGTGGAAAAAGCATTGTGATGGTGTCCAATTTTAAGTTTTAGTTAATTTTAAAACCGCCAACTAGGCGGTTTTTTTTCGCCTTGAGGTTCATATGAGCACCAAACTGGGAACACTTACTCTAGATTTGGTTACCAAGATTGGTAACTTTGTCGGCCCCATTAAGGAGGGTGAAAAACAAGTTAAAGCTAGTTTTGAGAACATGCGTAAGCAAATTAATAGTTATAGCCAAATTGCAGTTGCAGGAGCAGCAGCCGTTGGTATAGGCGTAGTTGCAATGGCAAATGACTATGCTAATGCAGCTAGAGAATTACAAACCTTTGCCTCTATTTCAAATGCGACTACTCAAGAATTTCAAAAAATGGCTGCTGGTGCCGAGACAATGGGCATAAGCCAAGAGAAACTTGCTGATCAACTCAAAGACTTTAATGAAAAGCTGGGCGAATTTATTACTATCGGCTCAGGTGGTGCTGTAGATTTCTTTGAGCAAATTGCAATTAAAACAGAAGGTAGTGCTGAAGCTGCAAGAAAATTAGCACTTGAAATGCAGAATTTATCTGGCCCACAAGCACTTCAATTATACGTGGATAAGCTTGAAGAAGCAGGTGTGACCCAGCAGCAAATGTCTTTCTATTTAGAAAGCATGGCTTCAGATACAACGAATTTGATTCCTTTGCTTAAAAATGGTGGTGAAGGATTTAAGTTTTGGGCAGATGCAGCTCAAAGAGCTGGAATCGTTATGGATCAGCATGCTATAGCAAAAGCAAACGAACTTAAGATTCAAATTGATTTATTAAATATGCAGGTTCAGGGTGCAAAAAATCAGTTCATTCAAGGATTGATGCCAGCTTTAGTTGCAGTTGGTGATGCTATGACTGATGCGACAATTGAGACAAATTTAATGTCTGATGCTGGTGAAACATTAGGAGGGGTATTTAAAGGTGTAGCGGCAACAGGGATGGGTGTTTATGCGGTTGTTAAGATGCTTTCAAACGCTATAGCTGGACTATCATTCGATGCAATAAATGCCAAGAAAAATGTTGATTTAGCATCGCAGGATGGAAGTTGGGCTAATAAATTACCAGGTATTAGGCTTGCCAAAACCTTAATTACGGGAGCAGCTGTGTCACGTGCTCCAAATAGCGGTATATCAATGGCGGCAGCGGATAACGCTAAAGTTGTTGATGATATCGGCACATCAATTAGTGCTCTTTTTAACAACACTGTAAATCAAACAACTGCTGCAATGGCTAAGTTACAAAATTCGCAGGCAGGAGTCATTAGTGGTTCAGACGAGTGGATTAAAAAACAGAATGAGTCTTCGAAAGCAGTAAAAGATAATACGAAAGCTCTTCACGAACAGCAACGTGCCTATGAGGAAGCACAGCGACTTGTTTACGAGTATGGTAGTGAGTTCAATCGAATTGATATGGATTTGCGCGATGAGAGTGATCGAATTAATAATTCTGCTCTTAAAGTAAGCTCAAAAATCAAAATGATTGCTGATGCTCAGGAAATTTCAGATGCAAGAAAAAAACTCTATACAACTGAATTAGATTTTGAGCTCAATCAATATCATATGACTGAGCAGGAAAAGCTTAAAGTACAGTTAAGTATTGATTTACTTAAACTTGATGCGACCAAGGGATTACTTGATTCAGAGAGAAAGTTAAAAAAAGATGCTTTAATAAAGCAAGCTGCTACAGAAGAGGCTGCTTTAAAAATCTCACAACAGAAACAGTTACTTGAAACTAAGCGTAATTGGATTTCTGCAGCGGAATACGCGCAAGAGTATTACGCATTAGTTAGAGAAGAAATTCTCAACACTGCAAATTATTCACCTGAGATGAAGAATGCTCTTATAAAGCAGACAAATATCCAACAGGGCGTGGACGAAAATGCAGATCGTGAAAGGGTTTGGGAGGACTACCAAGATAGATTTGAAATTCCGAACTACTATCAAGAAGATGTTGATCTTTTAAAAGAAGCACGTGAGCAGATGCTGATCACTGATCAGGACTACTACATTAAACGCGGCCTCTTGCATGCTCAGTGGGGTGAGAATTACTTTGCTGGAACAGCCAATGTATTAAAGTCTGTACTTGGCGAAGAGTCTGGTTACTACCAAGCAGCATTTGCAATTCAAAAAGGCTACGCTGCGGCTCAAGTAGCATTGAATGCACCTGAAACGTATTCCAATGTCTACAAAACTGTCTCTGCTATTCCTTATGTAGGTCCATATATTGCACCTGTTATGGCTGGTGCCGCCGTGGCATTACAGTTAGCCCAAGCAGCTACGATTGGAAGTACAAGTTTTAATCCTACTGGTTACGCCGATGGTGGTTTTACTGGTTATGGTGGTAAGTACGATGTTGCTGGTGTAGTCCACCGTGGCGAAGGTGTTTTAACTCAGGAGGAAATCGCTGCATTAGGTGGGCCAGCTGGGTTTTATGCATTAAGAGAAGCTATAAAAAATGGGTATGCAGATGGTGGGATGGTTTTAGATCCACCAAAAGTATTCACCCCGCAGACTTCTAAAATGGATGCATATGTTGGTCAGTCACAGCAATCTTCATCAAATGGCATGCAGGGTCTTACCATCATTAATCAAATTGAACAGGATGATTTGGTAGGCAAGTATATGCAGGGTCCAGCTGGTCGTCAGATCGTCCTTAATCAAATTAAAGCAAACCCGTCAGAGTTTAAGCGAGCAATGGGAGTGTAAATGAAAATCCAAACTACACTTTTTGGTGAATTGGTTTTGTTGGACCAGTGCACGCTTGTGGGGTCGTCTGAAAGTCTAGGTTTTCAAACTTACGTCAACAGTTCACATAATGGCACTGAGAAACGAAAAGCTTTACGTGAAACCGCATCTCAAGTTTTGAATATTGATTATGTGGTGGCGCGTCAAGCTTTGGCGCAGAACTTCAATGTGTTGTGGGGTAGTTTACGTAAACTGTGGGCCATTCCTGTTGATGTAGAGTGGCAGCGGATTGGTGGTGTGGACGGTGATTTTATTGAATGTACAACTTCAATTTACGATTTCCGAAACGATTCCCTGGCATTGCTTAAGCATAAGGACGGTCTAACCGTTGTTGAAATCAAAGAGGTACTAGCCAATGGTCTAAAACTCTATGAACCGATCACCTTGCAGAACTTCACAATACGCCCACTTCGAGTGGGCTTTATTTTGGGTGATGTATCGGCACCTATCAATGCAGTTTATGGCCAACCCAGCCTTCAGTTTCAGGTGATGGATGCACCGTATCTGCAAGCGCCTGTACCCGCGCAGTTTCTTGGACATGACATTTACTTTAAGCGCTTATTGCTGGAAGGTAATGCGTTAAATGTCACCATGCTG